>CAYXXJ010000009.1:7546-11410 GCA_964469095.1 uncultured Candidatus Saccharibacteria bacterium | reverse complement strand
CTCAGGCTCTCGTACTGTCCTTAATACCCGAGATTTGAGGTCATTTTGTCCTTTATAAGGGTCTACCAAATGTCCTTTAGATTCATCATAGGCAATTGCGTTAACGGTGAAGTCTCTTCTTGCAAGGTCCTCTTCGAGGCTTTGACCAAATTCAACCTTATCCGGGCGTCGCTTATCAGAATACTCAGATTCAGTACGATAAGGTGTAACTTCTACAATATGTAATGTAGGGTCTTCAGAACCTGTTTTTACTCCAACGGTCCCAAAATCATTTTCATAAAAAGAATCAGGGAAGAGACGCTGTATATCTTCCGGAGTGGCATTTGTGGTGATATCCCAGTCTTTTGGTTTTCGACCAAGCACCAAGTCTCGAACACAGCCGCCAACCAGGTATGCCTCAAAAGAAGCCCCCCGAAGAGTTGCTGAAACCTTCTTCACCTCAACAGGAACAGGGAAGTGCATCAATGGCATTTTACCAGCAAGAATGAACGAATATGCTACTCTCCCTATACGCCTCTGTGGTGAAACGGATATCACAACGGTCTTCGAAACCGTCGTCCCAGGTTCGAGTCCTGGCGGAGGCACAAACGTGCATTTTCCCCAAAACAATGAGTATTTGTGTGGTTTATGTGGATAAACCGAATCAGTGTCTAGTATTATTACAGGATGCGTAAGGACAAAGAAGAGGCAATGAGGCTTCGAAAAGAAGGAAGAAGCTATCGACAGATTCGCGCGAAGTTAAAGATTCCGCTTGCCACATTGTCTGACTGGTTTAGAGACGTTGATTGGTCAAAGGAGATGCGAAACCGCCTCTCAGAGGCGGCAGTAAAGGAGAGCTCAGTAAGAATGCGCGAGCTTGGGAAGGTGCGAGGAGAGCATCTGAAGAAAGTGTATGAAGAGGCAAAAGAAGAGGCTCGGGCGGAATTTAAGTACTTGCGATACAACCCGCTTTTTATTGCGGGGATCATGCTGTATTGGGGAGAAGGAGACAGGCTCACTAACGGCCAGACCAGACTTTCTAATGCAGATCCCGAGCTAATAAAGCTGTACATAGAGTTTTTGCGCAGGGCCTGTAGGGTTCCGGAGGAGAAAATAAAAGCCAGCCTCCTTATCTATCCAGACATTGATGAGGAATCAAACAGACGTTTTTGGTCATTTGCTACAGGTATTCCGTTCTCTCGATTCTCTAAGAGTGTTCGTATAGAGGGGAAACACAAAACGAAGCGCTTAAGCTATGGAGTATGTTCTGTACTTGTACTAAGCACGTATTTTAAAGTGAAAGTCCTTGAGTGGATGAAACTTCTGCCAAAAGCATTGCTGGATCGCGGATATTATGAGAATATTTCAGGCGTAAGTACCTAATGTACTTGACGCGGTCATAGTTTAGTGGCAGAACGGGACCTTGCCAAGGTTCAGGCGGGATTTCGATTATCCCTGACCGCACTAGCGAGAGAAAACCGCCCTCAAGGGCGGTTTTCTCATTGAGGACAAGTGTTGATAACCATGCGGATAGTGGGGTTACAGGACAAAGGACAGCGTCTTGTCCATACCTATTGTTCTTAATAAACCCTTTAAAGGCAACGTTTCTTTTAGGGACCACTCACTGAGACAAAATCATCGGGCCGCCGAGAATCGAACTCGGTCATCTTGCTCCCAAAGCAAGCGTACTACCGGTATACTACGGCCCGTTGCATCGCATCCTAGCACAAGCTTTCAAATATTACCTTCACTTTCCTAGTTACGAGCGTCTTCGATAGCCCCAAAGAGAATGTCCTGCAGTTGTGTCTTTGCGGAAGCGAAGCGTCCTATAAGTGTAGGGAAGTCCTGTCTAAGATAGCTATCCATGTTTTCCCCTACATCTCCTTTAAAACTTCGACGAAGATGGTCCATGGTGAGCGCCTGAAGGGTGCGTAGCGCAAGGTCTGTTTTCACGGTTCTGGTGGTGCTAAGACCAATAAGATAATCATCGCTATTCATCACAGCACCACCAGAAGAGCCTTCCTGGGCTGCCGAACCTGCAGCAACTGAGAAGATATCCACCGTATCTCGAGCAAAGGTGTACACATCATCCACAGCAGCAAACTTGAGGGTGGGGTGGAGGGCAGAGCGTACTTCAGAAGACGTAAGGAATTCCGCTGCGTAGCTCCCTGTGCCTACACGATCTCCTACAGCAATGTCGGTATTGCTTGGGGAGAGGGGAATATACGAGAAACGAGAGGGAAGAGGAGTACTGGTAAGGGTTCCGGTGATAACAAGGAAAGCAAAGTCGTTTTCGCCGGTTCCACGAGGTCTTGAGTCGAGGAAGGTGGTTTCATTCTCCTCTATCCAGGAAGGAGAGACGTAGACAATCTCCGCAGAATAGCTATTGCGAGCTGGGCTACCAGTTCGTATATAGCAAGAGCCCGTGTTTGGCTCAGGATAGTCCTTAAGAAGGAAGTTTTGTCCTACATGAGCGACGGTAAGAATAATGCCTCTCGGGTCGATAATAATCCCGCTACCGGAAGTTCCATGGAGACCGCCTCCCTGAAGACAAATGATGTTTACGATAGCTCCCTTAAGAAGCGCCTCATCCGAGAGCTTAGTGTCTATAGTTGGGGTTACAACTGGAGGTACTTCAGGGGTTTGGGTAACTGTAGGAGTGGGAATCGGTAGGGGAGTAAACGGCACAGAAGGGGCGGTAGGAGTTACTGGCCCCACAGGAATAGCAGGAACAACACTAATAGTTGAGGTTGCAGAGATGCGGGGCGTTGAGGTCGCAGGGGCTACGAGGTTTGCAACAACGGTTTCAACAACAGTTGGGGTCTCAGGGACAGCAAGACTTACTTCAGGTACAACAAGAGCGTCAACTGGGGCGGGAGACGCGTCAGGTCCCCGGAACTCATGGTACTGGGTTATAACCGTCGACCAGAGGGTCATAGCAAGCGCAGCGGCTACGACGATGAAATGTTGGAGCATTACCCGTATGCTACGGCATAGGTGGCAAAAAAGAAGACCTCGCGCAGTTTTTCGCGAGGTATGGTATCTTCATGCGTGAAGCGGGATTAGTTTAATGGTAGAACTGCAGTTTTCCAAACTGCTAGCAGGAGTTCGATTCTCCTATCCCGCACCCACTAGTGCTAGTTCAAGTGACTGGGAGCCGCAGGTTCAGAAGGGTATACTTCCCCAATGCAACTGTCAGAGCTGAAGGCAAAATTAGACAGGGATACCTATCTTTTCGATCCGGCTGAGTACGGAAGGATATTTGCGTTCGTTGACTTTGCGAACGTTCGTCACTGGGCTAAATCTTTTTGGCCAGAAGAGAACAGGACTGTGTTGCAGAAAGAGGTTGATATTAAGAAACTGGGAGACTTGATTCAGACAGTTGGTACCACGAAGAAATACTTTTATTACGGATACCACAAAAAATACGATGATTTATCTGAGCAGCATGAGCTCAACTTAAAACATAAAAGCTCCTGGTACCGTATTTCAAAAGCGCAAGATGCTGGGTTCTCAACTCGACAAAAGGACATTAAAGAAATCAACGAGTTCGATGAATTTGGGAAGTTTGCTGGCGTAAAAAGAAAGTGCAACTTCGATATTGAAATGTGTATGGATATGTTAAGACAGGTCGAGAAGTACGACACTATCTTTTTATGGTCAGGCGATAGTGATTTTCACAAACTATTGGTTTATTTGAAAGAGAAAAAGAAGAAGAAGGTTGTTACAGTCTGTGCACGAGACTTTATGAGCAAGGAATTGGAAGAATGCTCTGATTTGATTGTTCCAGCCGACCCCTTCAAGGAGCTTCTTGAGTATGTAAAAGACACCTCCCCCGGCCGAGGCCGGGGGCGGGCGCGGCGAGCGCGAGGGGCGCGGCGGCGA
>CAYXXJ010000009.1:2150-7536 GCA_964469095.1 uncultured Candidatus Saccharibacteria bacterium | reverse complement strand
TAAATACGATCCTAATTACCTATAGGTAAGGACGACTTTCGTCGTAGGCATCAGTATACGCGTCTCGGATGAATTTCTCAAGAAGCTGTGAATAGTGAAAACCTAGACCGAGATACCTCAATCTGAGTGCTTGAAAGTCCACCTAAGAACCCTCGAAGTGTCTCACTCTACCCAGTTCGAGACTGAGGTGGGGCACCCTTTAGTGCTAGTTCAAGAGACTGAAATACGTATGGTTCTAGGGCACTGAAACACCTAACCCGCAACTGCTATACTTGTCCGCAAGGATGCTTTTTTTGATACAACGTTCCCTCACATGAAAAAATACATGTATATAACACTAGCGATTGTTCTGTTACTGCTCGTTGCATGGACTGCAGTAAGTTATCTCGTCGAGCATTCGGTTAAAACACCTGAGTATTCAGTCATTGAAAAGCGACACGGATACGAAGTGCGACTCTATCAACCGTATATAACTGCTCGAGTTGAGGTCGGCGGCACGTATGACGAGGCGCTGAATGAAGGGTTTAAGATCCTGGCCGACTACATTTTTGGGAACAATACAAAACAAACGAGCCTAACAATGACCGCTCCGGTTATTACAGGTGAATCTGAGAAGATGGCGATGACCGCTCCTGTTACGGTTAAGGATAACGAGGTACTTGCGATGACCGCGCCAGTAGTTGAGAGCTCACAAGAAACAGGGCGGACTGTCTCTTTTGTAATGCCGTTTGAATACACGCTCGAGACACTACCAAAACCCACTAATCCAAGAGTAGAGATTGTCCCCCAAGCAGCACGAAAGGTTGCTGTACTGAGATTTTCTTGGTTTAGAGACGGTGAACGTATAGCTAAGAAGAAAGAGGAGCTCCTCTCGCTTCTCAAGAAGGATGGGGTTGCTGTAAAGGGAGAGGCTGAATATGCGGGATACAATGCGCCTTTCACTGCGCCCTGGCTCAATAGGAATGAAGTAATGGTAGAGATCGAGTAGGGTCACGGCTCTAGGGCGAGCGATACGGTTTGATCCTCGAAAACTGCACCAACCCTGGGTGAGTCAAAAACATAGTGTGCTTTTACACACAAACCTCATCAGGGCGCATGGTATCGTTTCAGTACACGTATTCGCTTAGAAGCGTCCTAATAAGCAACTATATGAACAGCACTTTTATGAGAACGATAAGCGCAAGCATTACTGCAATTGCCATGGCAGCAGCGGTCTTTGCAGCGTTTCCAGCACACAAAGCATCTGCACAGGCAGCCTGCTCTATTACTCGTGACTTTACGATTGGCGTAACGGGTGAAGACGTACGTTGTCTTCAGAAGTACCTGAACGCGAAGGGATACACTATCGCTTCGTCTGGCCCTGGCTCAGCAGGCAATGAGACCTCTCTGTATCAGGCGGGTACCGCAGCTGCAGTAAAGAAGTGGCAGGCAGCAAACGGAATTAGTGCAACAGGTACTTTTGGCCCGCTTTCTCGCGCCAAGTACAACAGTCTGATTGGTGGCACCACTCCTTCGACACCAACCACCCCTTCAGTACCTTCTACTTCAACCACAGCAACCTCGCAGGCTCGCACCGCCATCCTTAATGCGATTAGCGCATACGAGAGCGCTTCAGGTGACTATGAGGATGCGGTAGATGACGACGAAGATACTGGAGACGCAGAGGACCTCCTTAAAGACGCTCGTGACGACCTCTTTGATGCCGTCACAGCCTTCTTGAACGCAAACCTCTCATCAGCAACCACGCTTGCACGAAGCGCTGAAATGGCAGCTGAAGACGCAAGTGATGAAATTGATGGTGGTGGTAGCAGCAACGGGGGAGACGAGGGAGATGCGGAAGACGCTATCGACGAGCTTGATAACGCAATCGATGACGCTCAGGACGACATTGATGACGCAGAAGACGATGGGGAAGACGTAGACGATGCAAACGATCTTCTTGATGAAGCTCGTGACCTGCTCGATGACGCTGAGAATGCCTTCGATGACGAAGACTATGACGAAGCACTCGATGCTGCTGAAGAGGGTATGGATCTTGTCGATGAAGCACTCGACGAAGCAAATGTTGACGATGATGAACAGGAGTTTGACGACGACGATGCGTCTGATGCCATAGAAGATGCACAGAATGATCTTGATGACGCACGTGATGAGCTTGATGACTCAAGCGCCTCAAAGACCTCAAAGAATAAAGCAGAGGATCTTCTTGATGACGCTGAGGACGAGATTAGCGACGCTGAAGATGCCTTCGATGATGAAGAATGGGACGAAGCAGTAGAACATGCTGAAGAAGCCCAGGACATGATTGATGAAGCGCTCGATTATCTCTAGAAGCTAGAGACAAAAGAAAAAGCCCCGGTACGGGGCTTTTTCTTTTGATGACTGAATTACTTTACTGCGTCTTTGAGGGCCTTTGCAGGACGGAACTTAGGAGTTCTGGTCGCTGCAATGCGAATTGTTTCACCAGTGCGAGGGTTCCTACCAGTTCGTGCAGGACGAGCCTTCGCAACGAAGATACCGAGCCCCGCAACTGAAACTTCCTCACCTGACTTAAGTGCGGAAGTGATGCACTCAATGACGGTCTCGACAGCGCGTTCAGCGTCGGCTTTCGTGGTGCCGAGTACACCGTGCACCTTAGAGATAATGTCTGCCTTGTTCATACGTGTGCGTTAGGGTTGGTAATCCCGTGGCCAAGCGCCACCCTGAGGGATATGCAAAAAGTATAGAAAATAGGCCGTGACTCGCAATACCCCTTTACAACTATAGGGGATAGTGTCCTTTTTGAAGAAAAAAGAAAATCCCCCTCGCCTAAACGAGGGGGATTAGAGGAATTACACCTCCTTCTTCTTGCTCGCCTTAATCCGGGCGTTCAAGTTGAAGGAAGGAGAATTGCGCATGAGATACGCGAGCGGCAACAACAAGTCACCGTACACGAGCTCGACGACGCTTGCGTACTCATCCGGCATAGTGTGCTGGACAAGCGCGAGAATCGCACCAAACTCCTGAAGCTGCATGAGCTCCCGGTCGCCTGCTGCCGCTGCCGCCACCCATTCAGGGTGTTCGACATTGAAGAAGATAGTTCCATCCTTGGGCTCAAGCACCGACAGGGGGCCTTCAGGGCGCATCGGAAGATGCTCGAACTGAAGACCACGAGGGGCATCTTTTGCCTGTTGCTGTTGCCGACCCTGGGGGCCAGCGACAGTATAGGAGGGAGTACCTTTTCGATCGCTTCCAGAAGATCCCTTAGCGGGTTTCTGGTCTTTCTCAACCGGCTCCTGTTCAGAACCGGCAGTCAGTACAGCGGCGAGCGCAGTATTACTTGCGTTTGCCGCCTTCTTCGTACCGTACGCGAACGAGTCGATTGTTTCCTTACGAAGCCGTTCAAAGGCTGCGTTTGAAAGCATCGACTGCAGATTCTGGAGGCTCCGGACCGAAAGGTCCTGGATACGCTCCTCTTGGCGTGCATCCTGCGTTTCCGCAAGGTGCTTCTTGCCGTGGTCGGTAAACCACTGCTCGATTGCCGTACAGAAGCCCACATAGGCATCGTTGCTTTCGAGCTTCTTCCGCGAATCGTGGAGCTTACCGTTCGTCGTCAGGATTTCTCCTTCGAAGATACCGGTCTTAAACAGCTTCACGACTTCTTCGGGAAGAAGATCAGATGCTTCTCTCAGGAACTGGACCATCGAGGAGCGGAAGTCATCATTAACGATGCCCACCAGTACCTTGCCCTGATAACCGAAGTTACCTTTCTTGGCGAGATACAGACGGAAGATTGACTTGCCCGCGTCCTCATCATCGATGATGACCTCAGGCAACTTCTTTCCAGAGAACCGCTTCGCCTTTCCAGAGGCGATTTCTTCTCTGCCGTGTTCGTCGGTGATCTTTACGGTAACGGACACATTCTTCCGTTGCATAGCGACACCGTACTTTTCAAGGATCGCCTCCTTCAAAGCGTCTGCGCTTCGAATGTCGGAGATCTTCCGGTCGGTCACATAATTGTGGATATGCAGCCGCGTCCGCCACTGAACAGCCCGAAGACCCTTTTGGACCTTCCCGCCTTCAGGTGGCTTGTAGTAGAGCGGCCTTGAAATGACCGGAATCTCAACTGCAACCGCTTGCTTAGCGATCGTAGCTGAGTTGAACGTCCACTCGAGGTACCCCTCGCGGCTATTCTCTGGGCAAGAGGTGAATGAGAACCATTCACACTTACCAAGTGAAGTAATGAGTCCGAGACCGAACCGACCCATCTGGTCAACCTTTTTCTCGGAATCGCAGATGTGATTTAGTGCGTTCTCAAATCCAGAGCGAGAGACTCCGTGTCCGTTATCAACGATAGAGATCGAGCGTTCTCGTCGATCGATAAAGACGCCTACTTTCGTTGCGTCAGAGTCGATCGAGTTTTGAACTGCTTCCAGTACCGCTTCAAGAAGCGATACATACGTGTTCGCGAGCTTCATCATGGCCTTGCCATAATGGAAGTTCACTTGGCTGCGGGTTGGGGGTCGCGGCGTAATATCACGAGCAGGTTGGCTCATTTCGTGCCTCCACCAGTTGCAGGTTCTGCAAGCGCGTTACGCGCTGCTTCGCCTGAAAGTTGCGTTAACAGTCGAGAGAGTCGTGAGACATTCCCGCCTGCTAGGTGTCGTATCTGTTCACGATCTTCAGCAGAGTACCTGTCGGAGACCATAAGTTCAGCAAGTGGTACTAGTGCAGCGACAGACTGAGCAAACGACTGAATCACCGCGCTCGTGCCTGTTTCTGAAAGCGTGGGTTTCTCGGGCGCGGCAACAGCCGTCTCGAGAACCACACTCTCAAACTGCACTGGCTTTTCAGTCGCCTTTTGACGGGCGGCGAGTGCTGGTGTGTGTTTCACCACAAGCTCAGCAAAGCGTTCGAGTTTTTCAGGCGAGGTGCCACGCGCTCCACGGAATACCATGAAAAGCGTGCGGCTACGACTACCTGGAGCACACTCAAAACCGACATAGTCAGCCATCTCACCAATACTGATGAGATCGAATGCGATAAGGCGACCAGCGTCACGGAAGAGCGGTTGCATCTTCTGTAACTCTTTTACGCCATAGCCGAGAAATTCAAGATAGTACTGGACACGTAGATTGGACTCGCCAATCAGTACCGGGCCATGCTTGAACCAACGATGCAGTGTCTGGTCATCCAAATGGAGAAACGCAGCCATCGCTCGTCGTTTTTCGTAGTAGTCAGGATCGCTCTTCAGGATTTTACCCAAATGAGCGACGCACTGTTTTGTTGATCCTTGGATCGGTTTCATTGTGCGATCCTCACTTCTTCACTGGGGTAGGGGTGCAGGGCTTCGCCGAGGCGGCCCGCCAGCCCGCTACATACCGAGTGACGTTTGAGAGTTCTACCA
>CAYXXJ010000009.1:0-2140 GCA_964469095.1 uncultured Candidatus Saccharibacteria bacterium | reverse complement strand
TTTGATCGAGAAGGTAATGCTCGTGTTCTTCGTGATGCCTTCCGGGAGAGGATCTCCCTTGGGGTACGTCACGGCGAACGCTCGTTTTCCGTCAACCAGCGCGCCAATCGAAGCAAGGATCGTAGGACCCTCGACCTCGCTTGGAGCGGTAGCGACGTTCTGCTCAATGCTCATTGCTACTTCCTCTTTCAAAGGACGCATTGCCTCATCTGGCAACGCCGATACGTAATAACACGTAAATATGATTTTGTCTAAAAGTAGAGGCCCCAGCGAGTAGTGTCGCTGGGGCCCTTCGTGTATGACGAGACGTTAGTCCTGGAGGACTGAGAGCATCTTCCGATGTTTCGCTGCGAAGCGAACATCATCCGATACAGCCTTCAAGATACGCCCCGTCTTTTCGCCGGCGGACTTAGCAAGCGTCGAGATGAGCTCGAGCTTGTCGCGGTCGCCAATAGGAGTGTCCGAACCGTTTGACTGCGGTGGTTCCATCTTTTGACGGGACACCCGAGTCTTACGGAACTTACGAGCCTCCGGAAGCTCCGTTTCGTCTTTTGGCGTACCATCTTTGTTGACGGTAACCACGTAGCGGCGTTGCGTAGTTTGACGCAGGATCTTGCGCTTCACGAGTTCTTTGAAGATGAGCGACAGAGTTCCCGTGCCGATGTTTGGGAACTTCGCGCGCACCGCCTCGTAATTTGCTTCCTGGCTCTCCGTGACGATCTTAGCTGCTTCGTCGTAGAGCTTTTTTCCTGGCGTATAGCCGGATCTGGCCATTAGGATTCCTCCGTATCAATAGTGCAGGCCGTAATTGATTATGCACTTAGCACAAAGTTTGTCAATGCTTAGCGGGCAAACTCAACAACGCGGTTTTCTCGTATGACGTTTACTTTGATTTCTCCCGGATACTTCAATTCGTCCTGTACTTTCTTTGCAACATCACGCGCCAACTTATGCATTTCAAGATCTGAAACCTTTCCTGGGTTCACAAACAGGCGAATCTCACGGCCAGCTGAAAGTGCGTACACTTTTTCTACGCCAGGGAAGCTCTTGGCGAGCCGCTCAAGATCAGCAAGTCGTTCTATATAGCGTTCTACCGTGTCGCGGCGAGCGCCGGGACGTCCGGCAGAAATTGCGTCTGCCGTCTGGACGATCACCGACTCAGGTGTTTCATACGGATACTCTTCATGATGCGACTGCATTGCCTGTATGACCCGAGCATCAACACCGAACTTTTCAAGAATGCGTCGTCCGATATCGACATGAGTACCTGACACCTCATGGTCTACCGCTTTACCAATGTCATGCAGGAGCGCTCCTGCTTTTGCGACCTGTACGTCAGCACCAAGTTCAGCAGCAAGCATTCCTGATAGATGTGCCATCTCAACTGAGTGCTGCAGTACATTCTGACCATAGCTAGTGCGGAACTGGAGACGCCCAAGCAGTGTCACGAGTTTCGGATCAAGCCCTACGATGCCGGTCTCATAGCAAGCGGCTTCTCCCTTTTGTTTCACCAAGGCTTCTATCTCTTCCTGAGCTTTCTCAACCGCCTCCTCGATCTTTGCTGGTTGAATACGACCATCCTCAAGAAGACGTTCGAGCGCGAGCTTTGCGACATGACGGCGAAGCGGATCAAAGGATGAAAGTGAGATCTTGTCCGGCGCGTCATCAATAATGACGTCGACTCCAGTTGCGCGTTCAAAGGCTTTAATGTTTCGTCCTTCCTTACCAATTATTTTGCCCTTCATCTCTTCTGAAGGAAGTGTCACGGAGAGGGTGGTGACGTCTGCGTTCACGGCGCTTCCGAGACGATGAATAACGCTCGTGAGGATAGAACGACCCTTTTCTAAGAGACGATCAGTTCCGCTCATCTCAAGTTTCTGAAGACGAGAGAGAATAGCGTCTTCGTGCGCAAGCTCTACTTCTTTCAAGAGACGCTTCTTTGCCTCTTCTTCGGAGAAACCTGAAATACGCGCAAGCTCTTCACGACGCTCAGACAACACAGAGTCTGCTTCACGTTTCACGTTAGCAGCTTCGTTCTCGCGCGCTTTCACGCGCTCAGTGTCTTCGGTAAGGGTACGTTCACGCTCATCAAGAAATTCTTCACGTCGTCCGACACGCTCCTCGCGCTCTTCGAGGCGCT
>CAYXXJ010000008.1:0-14595 GCA_964469095.1 uncultured Candidatus Saccharibacteria bacterium | reverse complement strand
TGCAGTAGGAATCGGTAGCGCAGCAATATCAGCGAGATACTGATTAGTATAGCGATCAGCAATAGCTTCAGGAGTGGTTTGATCACGTCTCGCACCCACAGCCATCTTGTCTTCTCCTTCGTCTCCGTCGCCCACAAGGTGTCCTACGTCAGTAATGTTCACTACACGCTTAAGGCGATAGCCAGCTACAGTGAGTGTTCTTGCAAGAGTGTCTGCAAAGACTGCGGCTCGAAGATTTCCGACATGCTGTGCGCCGTAGACGGTAGGGCCACAGGAATAGAGTGTTACAGGTCCGGAGCCTTTCTTCCGGAACTCCTCTTTAGCACCCGAGAGTGTATTCGTGAGGAAGACTTGCGCAACAGGTTTTTTGGTAAGAAACCACATACTAGTAAGTGTACAAGGGTTAAGCGTAACCACCATGATTTTTCATGGATAAGTAGATAAATATTGACTTATTTTTATCTATGTCATATAATTCAGATAGTCAAATTGTACCCCTGGGAGAAAACCGTGTTTACAAAGATTGACACCTGGTTGTTGGAATCAAACTTCCAGAAATTCGCAGATTGGTTTCGTGATCGCTATGGCAAGACACCGTTCTGGCTTGGTTCGACTTGCATCTTGCTATACACCGGCTTCATGCTTATGAAAGGAGTCATGAAGGAGCAAGGACCATGGGCGTTCGCTTTCGATGGCATCTTCGTTCTGCTACTGCTTTATCTGGTTTGGACCTATGATCGACTAGATGCTGCGGCCCAGACACTGACCGTGCCAGCGCAGAGCCCATACCGGCACGATCCATTAATTACGTTCATGCGACTCATGTGCTTTGGTGGAGTCGTCTTGGATCTTCTAGTGTATGCGAACGACTACGTTGTCGATTCGCTTGCTCAAAAGATTGCACTTGCAGACACAGCACAGGACTTCATGGCGGTTGCTGCGTACTACTTCATCTCGTGCGACATCAAACCGCCGCGTCCTGGAAGAAAAGAGAAGCCGGCAGAAGCACCTACAGATGCGGTCAGCGAAACTACCTAACTACTAACGGCCACGCGCAAGCGTGGCCGTTTCCCTAAATCCACTTCTTAAGACGCATGCAGAGGATAAGCAAGAGCTCGACCACAAACATAATCAGGAGCACGAGTATGAAATCGTGCGGACGGCCAAGAATCGGTTCATGAACCGTATGCATACCAAAGAGACCAGCAATGAAGGTAAGCGGGAGGAAGGCTACCGTCATGGTCGTGAAGATCTTCATGACTTCGTTTTGTGACGAAGAAAGGAGTGAGTCGTTTGTGGTACGTAGTTCACGTGCCACTGCTCTGTAGGAAGCGACAAGCGCCGCTACATGGCTGCGTTCCGCACGGATGCGGGAGGCTTGCGGAAGAAACTTCTTTCCAAAGAAGGCAGAAGAGGAAAGCTCAGTGAGGAACTCATTGAGCGGTTCCTCATGGCGCACCAAGGTTGTTTCAAAACGAAGAAGAATACGCCCAATCTCCGAAATAGTGCGCACGGTGCGCTGTTCTTTTCCTGAGAAGATATCTGCTTCGATTCGATCAAGTGAGCGTGCGGCGCGATCAATCTCTTCAGTCATGGCGCCGTAGAGGCGGCGTATAACACGTTCAACAAGTGCTGGTCCGCCATCGGCTTTTGGAATACCAAGAAGGTCTTCTGCTTCAAATGCTTTATGCAAAGACAAAATCGAACTCACCACTTCATAGCGGGTGGTGATAAGGAAGTTTTTCCCCACAATAATGTCTATTTCCTGGTTACGAGCGCCACCGGAAGCGTTTGTGGTAGGGAAGTGCAGGATGAGATAGGCGTGATCAGGAGAAGAAATGGTGAGGGGGTAGGGAGTTGGGACAATGATTTCTTCCTCAACCGCCGGGTCAATAGAAAATTCATCCATCACCGCGCGAAGCTCCTCGCGTGAAGGTGATTCAAGATCAACCCAATGTATTCCACCGCGCTCGTGTCGCGTTATCATCACCAAAGTATAGCGTATGTATGAATAGGTGCGTGGTACACTAGTGGGTAAATGGAGGAATTTAATGACCAGGAAGTAAAACCTGATCCAGCACAGCGATCTTTGGTGAAGCTCGCGGTTGCGTTCGCGCTTGTTGCAGCACTTTCGTTTGTGGGTGGTGTTGCAAGTGCTTCAAAAGGTGGAGGATTTCTTGCAAACGTGCCGCTGCTTTCAGATGGTCTGCTGGCGTCTCCAGACGCTGCAGCAAATCTTACCGACTTCTGGAAGGTGTGGAATGTACTTGATGATCGTTTTGTTCAGACACATGGCACTTCGTCTCCTCCTACTGCAATGGAAAAGGTGTGGGGCGCAATGGAAGGACTTACTGCAAGCTACGGAGACCCGTATACCGTCTTTATGCGTCCTGTTGAGGCAAAGATCTTCCAGGAAGATATCGCTGGAAACTTTAGCGGTGTAGGTATGGAGGTTGGGGTAAAAGACAAGATCCTTACCGTCATTGCACCACTCAAGGGCACTCCAGCAGAACGTGCAGGCATTAAATCAGGGGACCAGATCATCATGATTGATGAGCAGTCGACTGAAGGTATGTCGACTGATGAAGCGGTGAAGCTTATTCGTGGCGAGAAGGGAACTACTGTTACTTTCCGTATCGTTCGTGAAGGTGCACCGCTTGAGATTGCCGTGGTGCGAGACACTATTAATGTGCCCACGATTGAAACTTCTACTGATCAGGGTGTCTTTGTGATTGCTTTCTACAGCTTTACTGCAAACTCAGGTTCACTGTTTAGTAAGGCACTTGGAGAGTTTAGAGACTCAGGTTCACGCATGCTCCTTATCGATCTTCGTGGCAACCCAGGAGGCTATCTTGAAGCTGCGGTATCAGTTGCAAGCCACTTTATGGCTGATGGTGCAATTGTCGTGACTGAGGACTATAACGGGAACCGCGAGAACATCGAACACCGTTCACGAGGAACAGGAGGAGTGCCTGCAGGAACCAAAGTAGCCATCCTTATTGATGGCGGCTCTGCCTCAGCTTCTGAAATTCTCTCAGGAGCACTGCAGGACGCAGGTCTTGCAACGCTGGTTGGTGCACAGTCCTTTGGTAAGGGTTCAGTCCAAGAGCTTGTAAAGGTAGGAGATGCTTCTCTTAAGGTGACTGTTGCTCGCTGGCTCACGCCTTCAGGCCGCTCTATCTCAAACGGAGGTCTTACGCCAGACATTAAGGTCGACTTCACCAAAGAAGACGCTGAAGCAGGTCGTGATCCGCAGAAGGCGAGGGCTGTTGAGTTCCTTCGCACTGGTAAGTAGCCATGCGTATTGTCGCTGTCTCCGGAGGCTTCGATCCCATACACATAGGACACGTGCGACTTTTGCAGGAAGCAAGAGCGCTCGGTGATAAGTTAGTGGTGATCTTGAATAATGATGCATGGCTTCGCACCAAGAAAGGCTTCGCCTTTATGCCAGAAGCTGAGCGCGCTGAGATCATTCGCTCATTTCACTTTGTAGACGAAGTACTCATCACTTTCCATGAAGAGAATGATCCGGATCGGTCAGTATCTCGCGAGCTTGCACACTTGAAGCCGCACGTATTCGCAAATGGAGGAGACCGAAGAGATGAGAATGATATCCCCGAAGCAGTGGTGTGTGCAGCTCACGGTATCGAAATGGTCTTTAATGTAGGGAAGGGAGGAAAGATACAATCAAGTTCGTGGCTTGTAGATAAAGCGCGAAAGGCGCAAGAAGCATAAAGAAAGGGCGTGAAGAGGATCTCTTCACGCCCTCATGCTTAGTCTCCGTAGAAAGCGGTAACCAGACGCTCACCGAAAATGACTGGTGTGAGCTCGTCTGGATCAATCATGGTCCAGACACCTTTTGGTTTTCGTCCCGTGGTGTCTTCTCCGTGGGAAAAGACAAGACGATTTGGTTTGCGATCGTTATCGGTAAACGCGTCTTTGATCGCACGCCGAAGGTCTGCGGGACGATTTGCAATGAACTCAATACTCATGAGTTCGGCTTTGGGTTTTGGCGTAAGAGCGATGTCGAGCATGGCGACGGAATACCCCGGCACCCTTCCTTCAATCACCATTACGGCACAGTCAGGGTTTTGAAGCTTGAGCTCTTTTGCCCCTGCCTCAACCGCTTCAAGGAATGCCTTGTCGCGGACTGAAATATGCGATTCCATGTACTTCTCCGTAGAAGCTCCTGGGTCTAGGCCCAAGAAGCTACCCTACGCCCGTACGAGATATCGTCAAGAGCGGTTGCGAATAGAGTAGGGAAAAGGTAGGATGCTCCTACTATGAAAGTCGTACTACTTAAAGACGTGAAGGGAACGGGCCGTGCACATACTGCAGTTGAGGTAAAGGACGGACACGCCCTTAACCTCCTTATTCCTCGGGGTCTTGCTGTCCCTGCTACCGCAGCAGTCTTGAAGTCTGCTGAGACTAAGGCACAGAAGGCTGATGAGCAGCGCACCCTTTCCGCAAAGCTCATTGAGGAGCGCCTTGCAGCTCTTGCTGAAGGAAAGGTAACCCTTACCAAGAAAGCAAACGAGAAAGGTCATCTCTATGACGGCGTTGACGCTGCTGAGCTTGCAGCTGCCGCAAACCTCCCTGAGGATGCGATTCATATCGAGCGTCCGTACAAAGAACTTGGTACTTTTGAGGTACCGGTCGCCTACGGTGACAACTTTGGAAAGTTCGCGCTCGAGATCGTCGCTGAATAAAGAAGACACCGCCCGGAAAACCGGGCGGTGTTTGTTTTATGCTCTCGTTCCTTCAACGACCTGAGTTGTTGCTGGGTCTGGTTCTGTGAGGAACACAGTCCGGAGCGTAATCTCGGTTGCAATCAGATAGATCACACCCGCAACAAACACACCGAGGGGATACAGGAGGTACTGCGGATTCTCGCTTGTCGCCAATAGTAGGACCAAAGGGATGGGCGGCACGATTAGTAACACTCCTGGAAGAATGACCGAATCTCGTGCCCGGTTACGTTCCGCTTCGGTTATCCGAAAGCGTATTCTGCGCCTGCTGTATGCAGGTTTAGCTTCATCAGAGCTCATGTAATTCTCCTCTTGCTCTCACTGTATAATACCACAGAAATAGTAAAAGAAAAGCCCCGCTTCTGCGGGGTCCCTTCCTTATGCTGTTACGACGTTTGCGACCTTCTTGCGAACAATCTGCCCATCGTACTTAGTCTTGCGGCGTTCGCTAAAGGCGACCTTTCCAGAGACGAGTGCGTAGAGGGTGTGGTCTTTTCCAACGCGAACGTTCTTTCCAGCCTCGATCTTGGTGCCACGCTGACGGACGATAATCTCGCCATTGCGGACAGTCTGACCATTAGCACGCTTCACCCCGAGATACTTCGGGTTTGAGTCGCGTACGTTCTTTGTTGAGCCACCGGCTTTTGTTGATGCCATACGGTATGATTGAAGTGTGCCGATTATAACCGATATCAAGAAGAAGGGCAACCAGGCCCTCGATAGGGTCCCAGAACCCCTCCTATGGCTTGCCATAGTGCTTCTTTCGTCCTCCGGTAGCTTCGGACTTGGCTACCTTACAGGCCAGGAAGCAGGGGGTGGGGATGTGGTTATAGAGAGTAGGGGGTCTAGTGCTGTTCTTCCGGGGGATACTCCTATCTCAGTTGCTCCAAGTGCGCTTCAGGCCTCTCCGAAGGCAGCAGCTTCTAAAGTCGAGCCTTCTACTGCTACTCCTTCACCGACCATCTCTTCAGGAGGGGGGTATGTAGCCTCTAAGACCGGCAAAAGCTACCATCTTCCGTGGTGTGCTGGTGCTAAACAAATCAAGGAAGAGAATAAGATCTATTTCAGTACAAAAGCAGAAGCAGAAGCGGCAGGATATGCGCCAGCGAAGAATTGTAAGGGGATTTAAGGGTTCGAATCCTGGTCTGCCAGCGCCGCTCGTAACAGAAAACGGCGACCATTGCTGGCCGCCGTTTGGGTTTGGATTTTCTGATTGTGCGTTAGCAAGGGATGTCGATATCTACCCAGTTAAGCAGGTACCATCCACCTTCCGTGTGCTGAAACTTCATTACCGGCCTGTAGCCAGGCTTGGTAGGAAGTCCGCGTTCACGAGGAGGATCCCTCATTACGTCATCTTCAGTTTCCCTCCCTAGTGGACGGGACCCCCACCACGCAAGAAGTTTTAACATCCTGTCGGCGGTCGATCCTCGCACTCCGGAACGCATTGCCTTTGGGTCGATAGGCCCGCTGGCGAAGATTCTTGCCGCGCACATACGCCTGGAGCACCCACAGAAAATTGCCGATTCTTGACCAAATGGTCATCTGAAACTCCCTGGTTAAGGGCGACTTATACCCAGATGGTACTTTACTATATAAATACGTTTATGTCAATATCTCCTTGAGATAAGGTTCCAACTACGTCCCAGACAGCCAACTCGCTAACTTTAGTATGCAAATAGAAAGGCCGCTCGCAGACCTTTCAGTCTAGAATCGGGCTGTGTGTACAAAAGGCCTGATACGCAATTGGTTCGCGTAAGACCTTCCCGATGCGAGCGGCCAGGACAGACTCCTTGGCTTTGAGGTGGTTAAACCTCGCTATTCCGTACGACCCTTGTCCAAGGGATCGGGAGTACTGGGACTATATACCTTAGCTGAGAAAAGTTCCAACTACGTCCCAGACAGCCAGCAAGAAGTGCTAGACTAAGACTTTGGAATAGTTCCTCAGGAGATCTATATGAAAGACCTTGCTTCTCTCGGTCTAACGGTGCGTAATGGCAATTCAACTGATGCAAGCGAGCAGCGCGCCGAGCTTCGTGTAGCGTCGACAGATGCTTTTGTAGCATGGTTTCAAACCAACAAACGGATAAGTGATAGCGACCAAGTTATCGGCATTAACGTGCAGCTCGTAAGCCGCAAGGAGTTGAGCGAAGAACAAGTTGCCGCAGCTCAAGAGTGGTTGCGCGAACAGATACTTACTGTGGTCTAGCATCAACAGAGACGGTCCTTGGTGGCCGTCTCACTACTTCAATACTAAGAAAGTTCCAACATTGTCCCAGACAGCCAGCAAAAAAAGAAAGGGTAGCCCTAAGGCCACCCTTTTATTTCTCACCCATCCCCGAGAGCTGCCAGTCGAAGTTTTCGACGAAGTTTTTGGGAAAGATCCGTTCGGATCCCTTGTCATCAAAGAAATGGTACGTCGGATACACACCGTTGGTTATTTGTTCCCGACGTTCTTGTGCAATGAGTACACCATCGAGAATGTGCGGAATGTCGAATCTTTCGATTTGAGTATCGGAGTATCTTTCCGCGAGAAGCCATTGACCAGGCTGAGCCTTATAGGACATGATACTTTTCTCCTATTCCAGAGTTCATAGTACTACCAGGCCAAAAAGGTTCCAATAGCGTCCCAGACAGCCAGGAATAATTAAACTGCCGCGATTACTCGCGGCAGCAGTTTATTTACACAGGCTAACAACAAGTGGGATCCAGGCCTCAAGAGAGACGCTGAGCAATACCCGTATTTCGTCCCCGTTTTTGAAGGTGAGCGTACGATAAGTAGTTACCTCCCGGCTGATGTCTTGGGGTTGGATGCCATGTTGAATGAGCATCTCTACTACGTAGTCTTGCGCCTCCTTGTGTGAATCAGCCTCAATCATGCCGAGGAATAGAGTCCCACCGCATATTGATCGAAAATGAACAGCATACGTCTCTTTCATTTGAAGCTCCTATACCTGGACAGACCCTACCATATGTGTCAAAAAAAGTTCTAACTTCGTCCCAGACAGCCATCATATCTACAGTCAAGCGCTTTAAAGTTGAAGGAAAATATAGCAAAACACCACCGTTTTTAGTTCGGTGGTGTGCCCATAGTTGATTCGTTGGAATCATCCGTACGGCCCCGTTGGGGGGTGTCCGTGGAGCATAGGCCTATGAGCGGCCCGCTGTTTTTTCGCAAGCGCTCTGGAAGAAACTGCCGTAACGAGCAGTCCTGTCTTCCATCCACTCCAAGGTAAAGAACAACCTTGTTACTGGTAGTAATCTATCATACATAGTCATATTTGTCAAGTGCTTTTCAAAGATCCAGGTTGTTGCCGCGCAAATAGCGAGTGAATAGGCCATATTATTGACCCTTGTTCTGAATGTATATGAACAATATCCCGTCGTAGTCCTAGAGAGCTTCCCGTAGGGTACACTACACACAATGATCGTACTTGATGTAGAAACAACCGGAACAGATCCCCGAAAGCACTCAATCCTTTCGATAGGAGCACTCGATTTTAATAATCCCTCCAACCAGTTCTATGACGAATGCCGTGCCTGGGACGGTGCAAAGATTGAAGACAGGGCGCTCGAGATAAACGGATTCTCGAAAGAAGAAGCGCTTGATCAAGAAAAGAAAACCGAAGCAGAACTCATTAAAGCGTTTGTGGCGTGGGGGACTGATCGTATAGATGAACGTACCTTCGCTGCACAGAATGTATCGTTTGATTTTGAGTTTGTGCGCGCAGCGTGCGATCGAGCAAACATTGATTTTCCATTTGCGAAACGAACCATCGATATCCATACACTCGCGTGGGCACACATGGCCTCTCGGGGAATCGTCCCTCCGGTTGATCGACACCACTCATCCCTTACGTCTTCTGCGATTCTTGAATACTGTGGTCTACCTGAAGAAGGGAAGCCACATAACGCGATGACAGGAGCGTTATGGCACGCAGAAGTTATCGCACGTATGGCGTATACTAAAAGCATATTGCCAGATTTTAGTTCCTATCACATACCATGGATGACGTAGCAGTTCCTTCCGGCGTGCCGCATAACCCAGCTTCTCCTGAAGAAGAGAAAGCAAAGCATCATGTTATGGGTACGCATCTTGCACGTGCCATAGATGAAGGGAAGGGTGATGTGCCGCATGATCCAGCACCGCTTGTGTGTAAGCCGCGAGAACTTGAGCCATGGAGAGTGTTCAAAATCATGTCTGAGTTTGTTGAGGGCTTTGATCTCCTAAAGAAATACGGCACCGCAGTAACATTCTTTGGTTCAACCCAAGAAACCTTTGAGGCGCATTTCTATAAAGAAACCACTGAACTTGCAAAGAGACTCTCGAAGCGCGGCTTCGCGATTATCACGGGTGGCTCTACGGGCATTATGGAGGCTGCAAACAAAGGAGCGCATGACGCTGGAGGCGCATCTGTTGGTCTCAATATTCGATTGAATGATAAGCAGGGAGACAACAAGTACCTCACTGAGTCTCTTGCCTTTGATCACTTCTTTGCACGAAAGACCATGCTCTCGTTTGCTTCAGAAGTGTATGTCTTCTTCCCAGGAGGTTTTGGCACCCTTGATGAGTTCTTCGAGATGGTAACACTCGTGCAGACCAAGAAGATTCGAAGAATCCCCATCGTCATCTATGGAAGGGAATACTGGGAGCCTCTCATTAGCTTTATGAAGACCAAGCTTCTCGGAGAGCACAAAGCAATCGATCCGGAAGACCTGGAGATCTTCCATCTCGTTGATAGTGTTGATGAAGCTTACGACTATATAGTCGCTAACGTACAATGCTGATATGAACTGCCCAAAATGTGGAAGTCAGGACGTGCTTGATACGGAAGAGAAAGTAGACGAAGTATCAGAAGAGACAGTGCATCGCTGTAACGAGTGCGGAGAAACGATCTATCCCTAGTATCTTTAGTACAGTAAACAAGCGTAGAAAGTTTTGACTTTCTACGCTTGTTACGTATAGTCCAAAGGGAAGTAGCTTTGGAGAGTACGCAATGAGCCAGTCTATACGGCCAATGGGAATTCTAAAGAACACTACAACAGGACGGTTCCATCCCATTAACTTTGAGATCGATCCAGCTCCAGAGCCGGACGAGTCCAAGGGAGACCTGACTCTTTATAAATCTAGAGATTTTCACACCGAAGGTTTCGATACGCTCGAATCCGCTCAGGCACATATCAAAGGAAGTGCCGGAGTTGATGTGAACTTTTCTGGCAGCGAGGTTTGGGAATGGGATGGGATAGAAGTTCCAGCTCGGGTGGAATGGTTCACTATGATCATTAGAATTCCACCCAAAGCCACTGCTGCGTAGTAGCGTTACATAACAAGCACCAGTCTAAAAGGCTGGTGCTTTTCATTTCCTTTAAGAGTAGGGGAGTACGAGTTTTTTTATTTACGCTACTTAGTTCCTCCCCGCCGCCCCACTGCCCCAGTCCAGTTTTCGGGGAAGGGGTGTAAAGCAAATAAATTTTGTACAGAAAGAAAAGATCACACGTATTTATTTTTGTCGTGCTCAAAAACAGGGAATGATACGCATAAACAGGGTAGTAGGTACCAGCGGCAAAGCGTCTTTAATGGCTGTCCTTTCAGAATAGATAGACTTCGCACAATATATCTTTTGCGAAGTACACCTAGGGAGAAAGGGCTGCGCCACTTCCGCCCAGCTCTAGCTACTTGGTCGTATATTCCCTCGTGTGTAAATGATCTGTAATACGTACCTATATGGCGCTATATTCTTTTCTCCACTCTCTTCTCCTCCAGGTCTTAGATATATGATCTTTAACAAAAACTACGACCACTTCCCCGCCAACTCTTCGGGGAAGTCGGCTCGTAAAGCCGAGAACAAGATAAAAAAGTGAATAAGTGTGCCGTTTTATATCTTGCGGGGGAGGACTATATTTGACATCTCGTATGCTCGGTATACGATGCTCGTGTCTTGCTCCGGACGTGCGGTTTTCGTCCCTCGCTGAACCAACCCTGGGTAAAGACATGGCCGCCTCTGAAAAGAGGCGGCCTACTCTTTTTATTTTATCTACTCCGCACCTAAGTGTCTCGTGAAGTGCTTTTTAATAGTCGCATCAAGTGCACGATTAAACTCTATTGCGTGCTTTGGTGACAAGATGATTTCCGAAAGAAGCTGACCTGATGGTGCATTCGGACGAACAAACGCAAATTGGAGAATAACTGAATCGTCAGATACGGTCACTTGAGTGGCGTTTGCAAACGACGGTTTCGTATCACGCGGTATGGAGATCGCGACAGGTTTTCTGACAGGTTCGGGGGTCATAGACTAACTTCCAAAACCTGAAAAGAGGTTCGTGAACCAGGCAACGATATAGTCCCAACCCATCTGAAGCGTTGTTACCAAGAACTCCATATTGTCCTGGTTTGTAGGGTTATCAACCAATGCGCGAAGCGAGATCCCGAAAAACGAGAGCGCAAGAAGGCCTACCAGAATCCATACTATGAGATGCACCATATGGGTAAAGTATAGCCTGAGACGGTCGCTTCGGTACCTCTCTGTGGGTATAATCCAGGCACGTTATGGATGATACGACCGCAGCTCTCATACACCTTAAGAAGGCTGATCCGATCCTGTATAAGGCCGCAAAAAAGCATCACGCATCGCTTAGTAAGCGTCCTAAGCGACAAAGTTCGGATACGCTTTTCGCAACGCTCTGTGAATCAGTCGTCTCCCAGCAGCTTTCGGTAAAGGCGTCTGACACCATTTGGCGTAGGTTACAAGAAGTATGCGGCGGGGTAGTCACACCCGATTCTATTCTTCGCACTTCCCTCCCGAGACTTCGCAAATGCGGTCTTTCCGCAGCAAAAGCAAAAACACTCAAAGAAATTGCGCGTGAAGTGAAAAAGGGACTCCATCTCCCTTCCTTGAAAAAGAAAACACCAGAAGAAGCAACTGAGGCGCTTGTGTGTATATGGGGTGTTGGTCCTTGGACCGCTGAAATGTTTCTTATGTTCGGCCTCTCCCACCCCGACATCTTTTCCGCTCGTGACCTTGGACTAGTGCGTGCTATGGAGATGCTCTATGGACTCCCTAAAAACACAGCTCCCAAGAAACTTGAAGCTATCGCTCTACGCTGGTCACCACACCGCACATTTGCCTCGCGTATTCTGTGGAGAGCACGGGACGCGAAGTAGCGAGAGTTGCAGAAGCATAAAGATCAAAACAACAGACTCGAAAGTCTGCTGTTTCTGTATATTGACAAATTATATATAATATAGTAAGATATAAAACAGATCAGCATACCGCTGACAGGAGATTCACATGGACTTTCCTTTGGATAACCTTTCGTTCGCCATCGAGTGGTACGTAACCCGGAGACTTCGGGATCTGTTGCCGGTTCGCTTACGCGAACGCGCATACTACGTCCACCGTGTCGAACAGTTTGAAAAAGAAGCCAAGCGCCGCATGGCAACCCCAGTGCCGGCGTAACCGTGTCTCTAGACCGTCCGATCGTTCTTGATCGGACGGTTTTATTTTACGGAAGTCGTACTAAGTACCAATTCCAAATACCTCGTGGGTCGTCAGGAAATCCTCCAGTCTCGATAAACTCCCAGCTGCGCGCAATGAGCATCGCTTGGAGTTTCTCTTTCGGGATAATAGAGAAGTGTCGTTGGTCTTCCTCAGATGCTTCGTTTGGTCTTGCGCTAGGCATAGTGAAGTACCCTATTGCCCCGGGCCTACTCAAGCCTTCAATTGTTGAGAGCATCGTCCCCCACTGTTCTTCTGGGATATGCATGAGTACGGCAGCTGCAAAGAATCCTTCAAACTTTTTCTGTGGAAGTGTTTCAGGGGAAAGAAGATCTGCTACTGAAAACTGAAGCTGCGGATAGCGCGAGCGCGCTATGGCAATCATGTTCTCGCTCAAATCGAAACCTTCATAGCTAAGATTTCTCCCAATACCGAGAAAGAGTGGTACGTGGATGCCGTAGGCACACCCAATATCAAGCACTGCGTCGCCATCTTTCAGTTGTGCATGGAACCTGCGGAATCCTTCCTCGTGAAAAAAAGAATTAGTCTTCTTTGAGGTCCACCACTCAGCGTTCTTATCGTAGTAGGTGGCCAGAACCTTTCGTGTTTCGTCCATTTTATGAGTGTAATCGTGTTTGTTTGTTAGGCATTATGCGCTGTGTGTAAACTTGAAATGATCCTAGCTATAGCTTGAGCAAAATTTGTCCCTACATCAACGAATTCAAGTGGTAATTTTGCTTCAGCAAATATCTGTCTCACAGTCTCATCGCGCTCTAGACGATCTACTCTCTTGTGAGAACTGCCGTTTACTTCTATGGCATAGACGGGCGTAAAGTATTTGTTGCAAATGAGAAAATCTATGTGTTTTGGAAGTATCTGATTTCGTCGACCATAGAATCCTTTTCCATCTACCGCATCAATCATGTCCGCAACACGCATGTTCGGAAATATGTAATATTCAGAAGGTAGTTGTTTCTTGAGTTCGTAGAAAAATGCCTTCTCGCTTTTGTTTAAGATATTAAAACGTTTTCGATACGTAGGTTTCTCTACAGAGATCGTATCGTGATTTATATATGGGGAGGTTGAGTAGGTACCTGGTGTTTGCCTAGTAACTTTAATACCCGAAAGAATTGCAAAAAAGAACAGCAGCAAAATCACGAATGATACTAGTATTTCCATACAGTTCAGATTGAGATTTAAGTTCTAAAGATACGACATTGGATTCAAATACGCTTCCTTTGGGGCAACTGGCATCTTTGCAGTAGCGCATGGAGACGTGGCGCCTCTATATTCTGCAAGACTCATAATTGACACTGCCTGAGAGGCATATACCGCAAAGTGAAGATGGGGGCCCGTAGCGTAGCCAGTCATACCTGAGTTACCCACCACGTCTCCAGTCGCAAGTGTCTGTCCCTTCGTTACGCCTATTGAGGAAAGGTGCGCATACAGAGTCGCAAGACCATTGTTGTGCTTTATGAGAACCCACTTACCAAAGGAGTAGCAGCCAGGTACTGCGTCAGTGTTACCGGTATCCATGACGGTTCCCGAAAGCGCGGCAAGAATAGGGGTACCTGAAGGCGCACCGAAAGCGACCGTTATAGATCTGAGCGTTCTGAGTAGCAAAAGCAGTGTTACCAAAATACTGCGTAATACAGTTTATGTTTCCGAGAGCACCACTCTTTCCCGCACACCCCTGCATAAAGGAATCTGAGAAGGGCCAGCGAAGCACGCCGGTACCAGACGAGGCGATCGCTGACGAATCCACATCCACGTTCAGCATGTCTTCAAGTTCAGAGAGTTCTGATTCAAACTGCGCTTGCTGACGACGCTTCTCAGCGATAAGAGCTTGGTACTCAGCCTCTTTTGATTGGGTCTGAGAAAGGAGGTTTGCCTTCTCGGCTTTCTGTACATCGAGTGCCTTCTTTTGGCTCGCTAGATCAATATTCGCTGACGAGAGTTCGTTCTTTGTTGACGCCACTTCCCTATGCTGACTTGCAAGGAAAGTTTTTGCTTGAGCAAGAAGAGAAGAATGTTCCTGGAGTGCAGTTGAGAGAGTCGAAAGTCCATCCATCGTGACCCACACTCCTGAAATATCATCAGCACCAAGAAGGTGCTCAATTACACTCGCATCATCAGCCGCATCAATCGCACGAAGCGACTCAGCAACTGCCGCCTGATCAAGTGCAATCGACTGCTCTTTGTCCCCTATCTCTATTGAAAGCTGGGAAAGTTTTAGGTTCGCACCCGCAATCTTTCCCTGAATCTCTTTAATTTGCGCCGCAGTCTTTTGACGCGTCACATCGAGTGTTTGAATAGCGCCTTGAAGTGTTTGTTTTTCACCACCTAACACATTC
>CAYXXJ010000007.1:9888-14639 GCA_964469095.1 uncultured Candidatus Saccharibacteria bacterium | reverse complement strand
ATTACTCGCATTTTGTAGCATTGTGCTCTCGGACAATCCTGTCCGTTCCTTCAAATCCTAAACACGGAAACAAGGAGACTACAGATGGCTAAGAAAGCCGGAAGGTCCATGGCCTTCTATCACGAGAAAGGCTTCGTGCCCGCATTCCAGCAAGCGATTAAGTTTGCTGGTAAAGACGGTCGCATCGGCACCATGCCAGACGTGATCGCAGCTCGGCTTGTAACGGCTCCGTACAAAGAGCCTGGCATGATCGACGTTTCGAACTCGACGCCATGGGATCGGTATTACACCACCCTTACGGCCGAGTACTTCGGCCTGCTGGCTGGTCGCACTTCGATCATTGTGGCGCACGGCATCGGTCCAATGTCGACCTTGCAAGGCATTCTCGACGCCTACCGCTACGAGTTCGACGATAAATCGCGCAATCGTCGCGGCGGACGCATCTCGCAAGAGGAGTTCGAGAAGTTGGCGCGTGGCGAATACGGCGACGTATCAATCATCGACTACGAAGAATATCGCAATCGGTGGGGAGATCGTCATTACCGAGCTCCGACTGGCTATCGACGGGCAAGCGACGCAAGTCGCGATGCTCTGCTCATCGCACGGCTTGGCCCTCAGGCGCATGAATACATCACGCGTCATGCGGCACTGGCTCGCGAGTACTATCAAAAGGAAGCGAGACTTGTCGTGGCAGATCCGTACATCATCGATGTTGGTGAGCCTGGTAACTTGCCGTACTGGTGTCGACAAATCGAGCCGGGACTGGCTTTTGCCCATCTCACCTCGATTGGTTGCATCACCCTCGTTCATCATCAGAACGGGTTGCAGTTGCCGAGTTGGACGTGCGATGTCGATCCGCACGAGTGGTGGAACGGCGTACGTCTTCTCGGTGTGCGCTCTGGGACGGTCAGTGAAGTTATTGATGGTCCCGATGCTCGCAATCTGTTGCGTAAACACTGGCAAGAACTCTTCGAGCCAAGTGATCTCGACCGTGCGCCCGACGGGCTCTTTGTTCTGATGCAGATGCCGGACAAGACGTGGTTCACGCAAGTCCCGAAGAAAGGGGCAAGCGCGGACAGTTATGAACCGGAGTTCCGGGTAACGTCGATCGAAAAGGTGGGAGAGCTCGCTCGGTTCTATACCGCATCGAACTATCCCGTCCCTATCTTCCGCTACGATCTTCGCGAGGCGCAGGCCGTGCTTCCCAAAGAAGCGAACGCCTACGAACTCGTTGGGGACCCAACGCGGACCGGTGGTGCGGGAAGTCAGGAGACCTGTCTCGTACAGGGCTACCGCATCGAGATTGACCACACTCAACGTCTCGTCAGACAGGACGTACTTGCGAACGACTACGATCGGATGATGCAGCTTCTCAAGGTTGCGTAATCCGTTCTTCGACCGCGCTCTCAGCCGAAAGGCAGAGGGCGCGGTTTTCTTTTATGAATTAGCGGGTTCCAACAACTACTTTGGTACCGCTGTGGCGTGGCTTAAAACAAGCACAAAATCAATGTGACCCCACGGGGAATCGAACCCCGATTTACGCCGTGAAAGGGCGCTGTCCTAGCCGTTAGACGATGGGGCCTTCATACGAAGGCGCACCTGGGCATCCTAGCATTTTACTTCTAAAAAATGTAGGATTCCCCGATACGGAGAGGTGGCTGAGTGGTCGAAGGCACCGCACTCGAAATGCGGCGTCCGGGAAACTGGACCGTGGGTTCGAATCCCACCCTCTCCGCTGCCGCATTGACTCCCACCCCTTTTTAGCTAGTATTCCGGACAGCTGCTCTTCAAATAACGAGCAGCAAAGGAGGCAGAAATGCCAGGACAGCACATGGATCAGCGGCTCCGAAACGGAGGTCTGCAAAAGCGTTCCATGCGCATTAGTGGAAACCGCACCAGTCTTGCGCTTGAAGCGGAATACTGGACTGCGCTTGAAGCAGCTGCGCGGAACGTAAACATGACACTGCCGGTACTTGTGGCAGCAATTGATAAGAAGCGCGAGCAAGAATTCGGGGACACCCGGAGTCTTGCAAGCGCAGTACGGGTGTACTTGCTCCAGAGCAAGTAGTAACCAGGCGGCGAGGGGTCACCCTCGCCGTTTTCCTTGCGCACCCTCGTTAAGGCGCTATACTTCGTTCCAAGGTCGAACCTTATTGCTAGCCCTAACTATTGGGCACTTTCTTTTTAGAGAGTCCCCACCAATCACTATGTCGGATGACAACATGACTACTCCAAACGAGGAGGGAATGATGACTCCAGAGATGCCTGCTGCTGAAGGTGACGCTATGCCTGTTGAAGGCGAGGCTATGCCTGCAGATGCTGCACCTGAAGAGGGCGAAGCAGCTGCGTAACGCAGTTAAAGGAAAACCCCGGCCAGAAGGTCGGGGTTTTTCTTATTTCGTCTTCATCAACCACTGATAGATGTCTTCAAGCGCTTTTACTCCGTCACCAGCTGCAATATTGTTTTGATGATAGAGCTCGTCAGTACAATCTCCTGCAGCCCAGATACCCTCAACAGACGTATGTTGATTTCTTGGGTCAGCGACAATTCTTCCTACCTCATCAAGTTGTACCAAATCTTTTGCAAAACCAGTGTTTGGATTTACCCCCACTTCCACAAAGATTCCAGTCACAGGAAGTATCGTCTCTTCACCGGATACATTGTTTCGTACCTTGAAACCTGAGACAAATTTCTCACCAAGCACCTCAACTGGCGTGTGATCAGGAAGTGCGCGCATGTTTGGATGCGCGAGCACTTTCTCAAGCGTGATAGGTTCAGCGCGATAGGTGCTTCTGCGATGGACGAGTGTCACGGTCTTTGCGTATGCCAACAGCTGCGCTGCAGTTTCAAGACCAGCGTTTCCGCCACCTACAACGACTACATCCTGTCCTGCAAAGAGAGGACCATCACAGGAAGCGCAGTACGTGAGGCCTTTGTGTTCAAACGTATCGGCGCCAGGAATATCGAGTCGCTTTCTCGAGGCACCTGAAGCGATAAGGACCGCACGGGCTTCATAGGACTTACCGTCTCCAGTCGTTGCTCTGTATCCGCCTTCAACTTTCTCGAGCTTCTCAACACGCTCACCAATAATAGGAGTAAGCACAGTGTCTTTATACGCTTCAAGATGCGTCTTTAATGAGTTCGCGAGTTCGCTTCCTGGAATCTTTACGGTCCCTATCCAGTTTTCAACTCCTTCAGAGACAGTCGACTGACCACCAATCTCTTCAGCAATAAGAATAGTAGAAACTCGTTTTCGTGAGGCATAGACACCGGCAGCAATACCTGCTGGTCCTCCGCCAATAATGATGAGGTCATGCATGTGACGCGTAGTATAGCAGTGCTGGGTAGGAATGTGATAGGGTGTCGCCAGAGGCAAGGAGAATCCTTATGGCAACGCTTGCATTGCTTGTAATCCGAACCCCGGATATCGAGAAAACCATGCAATTCTATGAGCGACTTATTGGACGTACGTTTGTTCGGGAGCAGCACGGGGCCGGTCTTGTGCACTATGCGACGGAGCTTAAAGGAAGGATCGTGTTTGAGATCTATCCTGGCATACGGACTGACAACGCACTCGGATTCAAGGTGGTATCGATACGAGGAGCAATGAGTCGTGTCTCGCACCTTTTCTCAAAACCTCCGAAGCTCACCAAACAAGGCGACCGTGTCGTTCATGGGGTCGTCTTTGATCCTGATGGTCGACGTGTAGAGCTCTATGAGTAGCACGAAACCGCCCGCGAGTACTCGCGGGCGGTTCTTCTGTTATTTCTTGTTTCTTCGAAGGAAGGAAGGAATGACTCCAAATCCGTCTTCTTCTTCCTGCTGAGGGACTGGTTCACGTCGTACCACAGGCGCTTCTTCTTTCCTTGAAGGAGCAGTGACGATCGGTTCAACCTTTTCCTTCTTGACCTCCTCTACGGGTTCAGGTTTCGCTTTCGCTACTTCGTTATAGATTTTGCCGCGTACTTCTTCCTGCTCTGCCTTTGGCATAGAGAAGAGTGAGGAGCGTTCAGCGCGGGACTCGCTCATAGGGAGTGGTGACTCAACTGAAGACTCAGGGAAACCGGTTGCAATAACGATAATGCGGAGCTGACCCTTCTTAAGCTTCTCGTCGCGCATGATACCGAAGATGATCTTCGCGTTCTTATCAACGGTCTCACCAATAACTTTCGCTGCTTCCTGAACCTCGAGAATACCAAGATCTTCTGAACCAGCGACCACGAAGAGGATACCCTTAGCGCCATTGATAGAAACATCAAGGAGAGGAGAGTTAACTGCAGAGATAGCAGCCTCCTTCGCGCGGTTATCGCCTTCAGCAATACCGATACCCATAAGGGCAGGGCCTGCACCCTCAACCACCGCTTTAATGTCATTGAAGTCGGTGTTGATTTCTCCTGGAGTGGTGATGATGTCAGAAACACCTTCTACTGCCTGGCGAAGGATTTCGTCAGAGAGTGCAAACGCATTCTTTGCAGAGGTGCCTGGATCAACAATCTGGAGCAGCTTGTCGTTTGGAATAATGAGATACGCGTCTACCTCTTTTTTGAGTTCGTTCAATCCGTAGTCAGCGATATCTTTTCGCTGTGCTCCCTCAAAAGCAAATGGGCGGGTAACAACAGCAACGGTGAGTGCACCTACTTCTTTAGCAATCTTTGCAACAACGGAAGAAGAACCAGTACCCGTACCACCACCCATACCGCAGGTGATGAACACCATGTCAGAACCCTGGAGTGCCTCCTGAATTTCCTGG
>CAYXXJ010000007.1:756-9878 GCA_964469095.1 uncultured Candidatus Saccharibacteria bacterium | reverse complement strand
TCTGCAGCACGACGTCCGAGCTCTGGATTCATGCCGGTGCCAAGACCGCGGGTAAGATTTTTGCCAATGTGAATCTTTCGCTTTGCCTGTGAGCGATGGAGATCTTGTGCGTCAGAGTTTACAGCAATGAATTCAACTCCCTTCACCTTAGAGGCGATCATGTGATTCACGGCATTGTTTCCGGAACCACCACAGCCGACGACCCGAATGCGGGCGAAGGTCTCGACTTCAGGCACGATACGCTTGCTCATAGGTAAAAAGGTGAATTTGACGCAGATAATTTGTAGCGTCCTTTATGATACTCCTCGAGACGGGTGCGGCAAATATTGACGCAAGTCCGTAAAAGTGTCCGCGGGAAAATCTGAAAAACAGCACTAAGGATATAAAAGCCGCCACGGGGATACCGTGGCGGCAGAAGAATTCGACTTACGAGCGTCTCCGCTCCCGCATTCTTTTGTGATAGGCGAATGCGGTTTTCAGTTTGATTCCGGTGAGCCAGCCAAAGACTAGCGCACCAACCCCGAAGAATGCGACAGCAATTTCTGAGTGCGGCTCAGCAGGTGCGTAGGACACACTCACTGCGGCTGCACACAACACAACCGCAACCACGCCGGTGAGGGCGGATATAAACAGTGCGTCGTCGCGAATTTGCCGAGCATAGTCGGGATAGAAAGTCGGAAACTTACGGGGCATAGACTAACCCTCCTTCTGTTGGATATTATACTCCTATTTTACCTAAAAGTCAAGGAAGAAACTGTTGAATAAAACGACGTAGTGATTTCTTGGTAGAAGCGAGGCGATCATGCTTTGGCGTATCGGTGTCACCCGTGAGGCCCCAGAGTGCAAGACCATAGGCAACAGCCCAGGTAGCGTCTTTTATCTTCGCTTCTGGAGGCACTTGTAGATCAGCAATACGCGAGGGGAGTGCGAGCGCGCCTTTGGCAATATCTGAAACCTGTCCCTGACCTGCGCCTCCTCCTGAAAGAATGATACCTGCAGGAAGATTCCCGCGACGTCCAAGAGACTTTAGGTGCTCTGCAATGAGCGCAAACATGGCGCGGAAACGTGCATGAATAATATCCTCCACTTTCTTCTTAGGATACTCGCTTCCACCAAGACGTCCCATCTTAATGCGCTCAGCGTCTTCAAGAGAGACTCTAAACCCAAGGGCAAGTTCATCAGTAACGGTTGAGCCTCCTGCAGGGAAGACCTTCATCGAGACAGGAATATTCTCGTCATACACCACTATGGAAAGCGTTTCGGCACCAATGTTTGCAAGCACACACCCTTTCATTTTTTGGTCCTTGGTGAGCGTGACATAGGAACCTGCAAGCGGGGAAGCCATGCAGTCAATGACATCTATGTCAGCGGTCTCACATACCTCAATAAGGGCGTCTGCGTGCTGGGCAAGCGTGGTAACAAACAAATAGTCCACTTCAAGACGTGCTCCACGAAGGCCAAGTGGTTCACCAAATGACTTCTCACCATCAACCCGATACGCAAGTGGAATCTCGTGGAGGATGCGACGATTCATAAACTGACCCTTTGCAGAGAGTCGGGCGCTCTCAAGCGTCTTCTCAGTATCAAGCTCCGTAATCTCACCATCAGCTCGGGTCACCATGGCAGCCCCTGTTGCGCGTACCTCATCAAGCGAGATACCTCCTACGGCAAGGAACGCAGTCTCAACAGGAACGCGTGCAGCAGCCTCTGCTTGGCGTTTTGCGGCACGTAGAGATGCGGCAGCGTCCGCCACATCAACTACATACCCGTGGCGCATGCCTGAGGTAGGTGCAAGGCCGGTACCAAGAATGCGAATCGTGCCGCTACCTTTTTCGCGCACCTCTTCGACCACCACGACTTTCGTCTGGTGTGTGCCGATATCTATTCCGGTTGCGATGCGGCGTTTCATTGGTAGAAAAAGAATTAGGAACGAACCGGGCCATGAGCGCCCGCTCCTTCTTATCCATTGTAGGCCCGTGTGGGTACCCTTTCAAATGTAGGAGACCGTGGATAAACAAGTACTCGGCAAAATGGAGTGGAGACTCGATGCCGTAGTCATGATGTTCTTTCATGACGCGATCCATGCAAATGATGATCTCACCCGACTTTTTTCCTACCTCATACGAGAGTACATTCGGGACATATGACTTATTCCGAAGCTCCTGATTGAGTCGCTTGGCGCGTGTTGCTCCCACAAATGAGACAGAGAGATCCCACCCTGGAAGTACCGCCGCTCCAATCGTCTTAAAGGAAGAGAGAGGAAGCTTCCGCTTCGTATAGTTTTGAATACCGATAGTGACCATAGCTACAGCATATACCGAGAACGCCCCAGAAGGGGCGTTGCTCTATTTCTTTCCTCGAGACTTCGTTGCCGAGAGATCGATCTTTCCAAGCTTCACGTCTTCGTTGAACTTCTTGATGCGTTCTCCCTTGATGAGTGCGCGCTTGTGATAGACGTTCTTAGACTTGATGCGCTCGTAGTAGCGCTTTTTGCGCATCATACGTACAAGGTTAAGACCCTGCGCACGGCGGGAGAAGCGTCTAATAAGAGACGTCGTGCTTTCGTTTTTGCCGCGACGGACCTCTACGCGTACTGCGTTTTTAATCATGATGGGAGAGACTGTAGCACGGGGTCTTGGGTTGTGTAAAGCGGGCTTTGAGGGCACTATCCCTCTCGGAGGTACGAAATGGATTATGAGAATCCGGGTAGGGCCTACAGCCTTGCCTTCATACCCAAACGAAGGGCCAGGCGCCGGGAAGCCCCCGAACTTGTCCTTCGTATCGAGACGCGGGATCTCCCGTATATCGAATCGTTCATTCAAAAGACTGATGCAAGCCTTGCCCGTGCTGCACGACAGTATCTGGGTGAGGATCTCTCGTTTTGTTGGCCCGGTATGGGTCAGCTCCCGCTCCCGCTTCTAAAACAGAGTGATGCTATCGGGTATAGGAACTGCGGCTATCTGAAACGTGGCGAAGAGGTGGAAGTTCGACTTCCACTTCGAGAACGCCATGCGGCAGAAACCGTACTTACACTCACGATTCTTCTTGAAGCCGTGAATGGTATTCCAGGTGGGGAGCGTAAGAGTAATCGTCCGCAACTCATGAGTATCTCAAGTGACTGCAGACGAAGCGGTCAGTACGCGCATCCCTTGTCCGGACACGTGTACCCGCCTATGCGTCGCTGGCTGAACACTCTCGGAGCCGAAGGGTTCCCTTCAAGTGTCGTTGACGCTATGCGGGAGACCTGGAGAGCGGTTGCACCACAAGAGATACGAAAGTATGCAGATGGTTGTCAGGCAGTAGTCACTGAAGACGGACGGTTTGGCCTGGTTTGCTTTGGAAACGCCTGTGACGTCAGTATTTATCCAGACTACTTGTGGCGCGACGAACCTGACGTGTCATGCGAGTTTGGTTGTCACAATCTCGACACTGCATTCCAGCAGCTCACGCTGGTTGCGGGACTTGCGCAAATGATGTCGATTATAGAAAGCCGGGACTAAGGTCCCGGCTTTTACTTATCGGAGCAAATAAATACCGACAAGTATGAGCACCACACCCGCTAGTCGAGTAAGCGTAGCTTCACTTCCAAGAAAGAGTAGTGAGTAGACAAATGACGCGAGTACTCCAATCGCAATTGCCATAGGGATCGCGTCTCTGGTAAATCGGAAACCAAGTGAGAGCGCAGCGGCAAAGAGAAGATTGCTTGCAAGAAGGACAAGGAGAGGTACGGGCTTGAATACGGCAAGAATATCCTGCCAGAAAGTACCGGTACTGCCGCCAGTGAGTTGTCCAAAGACCGCAACGAGCGTATAGGTTGCAAAGCTAAGCGCGACAAACCCAATGATTGAGAGAACCATAGCTAGATGCTAGCACTATGCAACCGCCCGAAGTCTATCCACCAACGAATCAAGTGGAATAAAGGTTTCAGAATGCGTTGCGCGTTCGCGAAGAATAACTGAGCGCTCAAGTGCTTCTTTTCTACCCATGATAAGGAGGTAGCGCGGATTAAGAGTGTCAGCAAGACGCATCTGTTCAGACAACGATTCAACACCAAGAACCTGCGTAAGTGGGATGCGCGCGTGACGAAGGGTATCAGCCATGCGAATAGACGTACGTTTTGCTTCGTCTCCAATGTGTACAAACACAAACCGTGGCGTCGAGCGTTCTTTCACCGGCGGAATCACCGCCTTACTCTTCGATTCGATACGAATGACCGCACCAATTGATGAAGGTGCACTCTTCCAGAAGTGGCGAGCAAGTTCGTGGTATCTCGAACCCCATGCGCGCACTGTGTCGCCTGCAGAAATAGTGAAGCAGGTTTCGTTCCAGGAACCACTCTTAGTCATGATTTCAGGGGCAAGCTCATACGGCGTCTCAGTTGCTTCAAGATACTCAAGGAGTGCCTCAAAGTGCTTCCTGCTTGCTTCAGAGAGGTGATCAGTTGAAGAAGGAATACTGTGTGCATCTGCTTGCGCAAGTGCTTCTGCGGCTTGTAAGACATCTTTTTTAGCAAGCTCTACATATTCTGGAGGAAGTACTCCTGCGCGCTTTCTAAAGAACGAACCAAGTTCACGCGTAAGACGTGCGCGTGTTTCTTTATCACCCATAGAGTTAAGGCGAAGCGATGGTTCAGCTTTTGCTACGTCTCCTGCAAGTGCTCGAATCGCACGAATAAGCACAGCGTCAGCAATAGCGCGATCTGCACCAATTGCATGGAATTGGATCACAAGGTTTTTCGGTGCAGGACGTCCGGCAGAAGCGTTTGAGTGCCAGAAAAAGAGAGGCGCACCAGGAGCAGGAGCAAAACCAGCACCAGCGACACGTTTTAAGAACCCAGCTACTTCACGTGCATTCGGATCAAGTGTCTCTACATCAAGCGAGTCAGGATACCCAGACGCAGTTTTTACACCAACCTGCTTGCGGGGTGCTGCTGCAAAAGGCGTGAAGCCGTAATACGTGCCCACTTGGTGTGCGCGACGAAGCACATCTGATGGTTCGTATGAAGGTGTCATTGTGGGAGTGCGAAAGCGCCAGGAGCAAGCGAAGCGGTGTTTGCAGGAAGTACTCGAGCGAAGGCTTTGCCCATGAGGTCTTCTTTTGGAAGCGGGCCCCAGACTCGCGAGTCAGAACTCTTTGGGCGATTGTCTCCCATCACAAAGTACTGACCGGTACCAAGCGTAGACACGCCCGAATAGGTTGCGTCTTCTGCAACTACGTACGGCTCATCAAGCGTAAGAGTAGTGCCATCGGTGCGGGTAATAGAGACCTGTCCACGCTCAATGCGTACCGTTTCTCCCGGAAGACCAATCACGCGTTTGATATAGAAGATCGAAGGGTTATTCGGATAGCGGAACACCACTACATCCCCACGTGCTGGTTCAGCAAGTCGGTAGGAGAGTTCATCGATAACGAGATAGTCACCATCCTTAAAGGTAGGGAACATGGAAAGCCCTTCGACAACGAAAGGTTGTGCAATGAATACACGAATAGGGACGACAACGAGTACTGCGAGGAGAGCAAGCCAAAGAAGCTCCTTGAGTACTTTCATTGCTGCGTATTGTATTCCTCTTTGTCGGCGCGTCAAATTTTTTTACAAACAACAAGGACCGCGACACTACATCGCGGTCCTGTACAGAGCTAGTCGAGCGCTCGTTCGACTGCTTCGCCGTCCTTAAAGACAAGACGAAGCACTGGAGCGGGTGGCTGGAATCGTTTTTTGAGTCTCAAATAGAATGCTCGACCGGTTCCAGGCACGAGTACGAATGATTGTTGTCTCCCGGTCCCCAAACATAAGGTGCAGCCGCCAAGTCGGGCGTTGCAGTGCTTACAGGTAAACGGAAGCGCAGGAACGTGAGCCACAAGATCCTCCTTACACTCTCCTCTAACGATACCTATTCTTGTTTTGAACGCAACGCCCTGCACGGTACACTCTATGGATATGGCATACGTGATTGTAGGACTGGGAAATCCAGGCAAGGAATATGAAAAGACACGCCACAACGCAGGGCGTATGGTGGTGGAGAAGCTTGCAAAAGAAGAAGGTTTCGATGACTTCACCTACAACAAAAAAGCAGACGCACTGGTCACTACAGGCACTATCGATGGAGAGAAAGTGACCCTTGTCCTTCCGGAGACGTACATGAATAAATCAGGCAAGTCGATTCCTTCGTTTGTAAAAAGTGTGCGCGCAGCAAAAGATATGCTCGTGATTCAGGACGAACTTGATCTACCGCTTGGAGCACTCAAAATGGTCTTCGGACGAAACTCAGGAGGGCATAAAGGCATTGAAAGCGTGATGCGTACCATCAAGACCAAAGACTTTGCGCGACTACGTATGGGTATTAGCGGGGTCGGGAAGAAGCATCAGGCGAAGAAACCCACGGGAGACGAGAAGGTGAATAAGCATGTAGTGGGCAAATTCAAGCCAACCGAAGAAGCGGCAGTGAAAAAGATGGTAAAGCAGTCAGTAGCGGTCGCACGACTCTTTGTGACTGAAGGGTTTGATAAGGCGCAGATGGAAGCAAATACTCGCTAGACATGCTAGGGTGTCGGAAGAAAGGAGCAGGTGATGAATACACCATGCTACAGACCGCCACTACAAGGTATTGATCAGGCGCTTCAATCAGCCGGCAAGCTCATTGCGGGATTTCAACAACATAAAGAGAAATTTCGCGAGGAGTTTCTGAAAATCTACTGTGAAAGTATTTCAGATAACCCACAGAGGCGCGCTGCTGCTCGTGATAAGGCGTTTGCACTTGTACATGCGTATGCACTCGTGCCGCCCATCTCAAAGTACCCAACACAGCTTCGCGAACGGACTCTGATTGAGATGGGAGTCACTGCTGAGCGCTGCCTTGCGGCGCTTGACGAATCCGAATGCCGAATGACCCTTGTACGTGAGTGGAATTGGTAACTTTTACGCGCTGGCTTTGTGCCAGCGCGTTTTGTATTCACGTATCTTTCCGGCATACTGAATACACAATGTTAGGACTTGATGTGTATCGCACGCGCTTTGGAAGCGACATTGTCGCGCAGTTTAAACCAGCGGATAAACCTTCGAATAAGGTGGCTATTCTTCTTCCAGGATGCCCAGGATACCCGCTCGGGAAGCGAGATATTACGAACTTTCTCACCAAGAAGGGATTCCTTACTATCGTCCCCAGCTATCGAGGCACTTGGGAATCAGATGGGAACTTTCTTGAGTTTCCTCCGTCGGACGATGTAGAGATCATCATTAATCAGCTCTCAGAAGGGTTCCGTGATCTCTGGAGTCAGGGCGAATATGAAGTAAAGAATCCTGAGGTGTATCTGATAGGTGGATCGTTTGGTGGAGCCGCTGCTATTCTTGCGTCACGGCACCCGAAGGTAGTGAAGGCAGTGTCGCTTTCTGGAGTGATTGATTGGCAAGAGCAAAAGCACACGGTCGAGCCACTCGACTTTATGGATGAGTATCTTCCAAAAGCGTTCGGCAAAGGATACAGACCACAGGGAAGTGTGAAAGAGAAACTCGAAGCCGGTGACTTCTACAGCCCGCTTCATGAGAAAGCGTCTATTGATGGTAAGAAACTACTGCTTATACATATGCGCAAGGATCGTGTAGTACATGCAGATCCCGCAAGAGCGTTTGCCGCAGAGGTTGGTGCGAAATATGTTGAGTTTGGAGACGACCTTCATATGGGCGTATCGTCTGCGCTTGAGCCGCGTATCTGGAGGCACATCGAGCGACACTTCAAAGGGAAATAACAAAACCCCCGGTACAGCCGGGGGTTTTGTCTTCTCCTTATTTCTTCTTCGCACCTGCGTACGAGAGAGTCATACGCTGATCCTTTGGTTCAAATACCTTGATCGAGAACGGATAGGTCTTACCAAGCTCAAGGAGGTCACGGAGTTCCTGTGGGGAAGCGAACTCAGAGACGTGCACCAAGCCCGCAACACCTTCCTCGATAGAAGCGAGTGCGCCGTGCTTGTTGTACTTGATCACTACACCCTGTACCTCCATACCCTTCTTGTACTTCTCACCAGCAATCTTCCAAGGGTTTTCCTTGAGTGCTTTGACTGAGAGAGAAATCTTACCGTCCTTAATCTCAATCACTTTTACCTTAACTGCGTCTCCTACTTTGAAGAGTGCGCGTGGATCTTCCACAAGACCCCAATCAAGTTCAGAGATGTGTACAAGACCTTCAAGACCCTGTTCAAGCTTCACGAAGACACCGAAGTCTACAGCGCCCGTGACTTCACCTGAGACAACATCACCAACCTGGTACTTATCAATGAGCGAGGTTTTGTCCTCAGTCTCAGTGCCAGTCTTCTCAGAGAAGATGAGCTTATTCTCCTTCGCGTCTGCAGTGATGATGCGAAGAGAGAGTGGCTTGCCTACCAACTTCTCAAGCTCAAAGAGGATCTTATCCTTGTCTCCCTCAGGAACACGAGGATAGTTGTCTTTAGAGAGCTGGGACGCAGGCAAGAAGCCCTTGATACCCTGCCAAGAAATGATGAGCCCACCCTTGTTTGCTTCCTCAGGAGCAAGTGTGTACACGGTTTCAGTGAGGATTGCTGCCTCAGCCTCGCCCCAGATAGCGGCCTGACGAGCCTCCTTAAGTGAGAGTTCGATGTAGCCCTCAATACCTGATGGATCAACTACCTTTGCAGTGATCTGGTCACCAGGATTTGCTTTACGAAGGACGTCTGCGGCGTTTAAGTACTCGCGACCGTAAATGATGCCGGTACCCCATGGTGGGAGATCGACATAGAGGCGACCGCGAACGAGTTCGATAATAGTACCGTCTACAAGCTCACCTGCCTTTGGCGGTGTCTTGATGTCGTCAACCAACTTCGTCATTGGATGCGAAGCGTCAACAGTGAGGGTAACAGTCTCAGGCTTTGCAGCTTGTACTGCAGTTTCTTCAGTCATGCTTAAAACGAAGCGGGATTCTGGCGGGTGTCCGTTCCTTTGAGTGGCAACAGCCGGGAACTGAGGGTTATTCCGCCGTACGGCCGCACATCGCTACGGGGAGGACTATACCAGGAGAATGGGTAAAAGAAAAGGCGAGGACATAGGTCCTCGCCTCCCTAGTACGCAGTAGCGACTGCGCTTAGCTGATACCGTCGTCGCCGATTCCGGC
>CAYXXJ010000007.1:0-746 GCA_964469095.1 uncultured Candidatus Saccharibacteria bacterium | reverse complement strand
GTTTGAAGTAGCCTCCCTCCATGCCGTATCTCCTTCACCTGACTCTTCGCGAGCCAGTACGATAATCCTAGCATATAAAAATCCGCCTCATAGTGAGACGGATGTGGATCGGCTTCGAGTGAAGGGAGGGGGGGAGAGGAGGCGGGCGGGGGAGTGCGGCCTCCTGCAATTCCCTTCACTCTAGGCCTTTCGTTCTCGTTTGATTGGGACAAACGAAAACTAATGCGCGGTAACTTAGGCGTGAGCAACTGGTTTCATTGGCACTCCTGTGCGTATTAATCCAGTATCGGTTGGCCAAAGCCTCACGATAGGCGGAGTGTACTCTTCTCACCTAGGACCGCAATGGGCAGGTGTGGATATGAAAACGAAGCCGGGCGGCACTGAATGATTCCGTAGAATCACTCATGCCGCCCGGTGGGTAGTACCTTCTAACGAAAGAAGGGTTGAGGTAGTACTCGAGAACGCTACGGAATCGGAAGAGTCTCCCGCAAGCGTGTACTTCGAGCATTCGCTTTACTTTGACGTACCACAGCCAACTCCTAAGAAATGGCGTGAGCTTTTGGAAGCGAACGGGGTTCGGCGCGTTGGCGCGGTCGCCCCTCCCACCGTCTGCTGGTAGAGAACCGCACAGCTGGTGGTGATCTCACTATCGCACCAAGATCCTGCCTACACAATCCCTTTCTGGTGCAAAGCTTCCGTGATAAAATACACGCAAATGGTCATCACCCATCACGGCGGCCAGTGTG
>CAYXXJ010000006.1:15688-15914 GCA_964469095.1 uncultured Candidatus Saccharibacteria bacterium | reverse complement strand
CACGATCGCAGAGTACGAGCTGTCGAAGCAATTCGGTCAGTTCGACGCTGTCCAGATGGGCAGCTTCCTCCTCGATCAAAACGGCTGGAACTATGTCGAAGCCGGCGTTGGCTTCAACGGTACGTTCAACGACATCCTCGGCCAGTTCTCGTAACTGGCATCACCAAACGGAGGGCAACCATGTCCGAGGATACAGACGACACGTCTTCCTCGGGCAAGGTGCCCG
>CAYXXJ010000006.1:0-15678 GCA_964469095.1 uncultured Candidatus Saccharibacteria bacterium | reverse complement strand
TTCGATCCGTCGAAGCAACAAGGAACACAAGGCGAAACTCAACCGGCACGGTCGGTAACTCCGACTGTGATCTCGGGGGTGCGTCCGGAGCGGACTGAAGAAAGTCCGTCTCCGGTGCGCCCTACGGTCATGACGCCACCACCACTCCGCAAGGATGAAGTGGTGGTGCGGCCGACTGCAGTAATTCCTCCGGTTACATCTCCTGCGGCTACGCCGATGGTGTCACAACCATCGACCATGCACGGGACTGTCCGGAAGGGTATTGAAGTATCAATCGACGAGCTTCTGAAAAGATTCCCCGGTACACATCGGGAGACTCTCGAAGAGGTGCGTTCGATTCTAAAACGAAAAGTGCTTGAGCTTCTCAATGACGTCGAATGTACGCAGTGGGGAGAACAGGCGCAGCAAGCGTTCGGCGAGCTGACCGGAAGGTCACTCACGCTCGTCGGACACGACACAGTAGAAGAGTGCGAGAGACATCTCTCGCGACTCTATGCGGTGCTCGACGAACTTGCGGACGCCATTCAAAACAATGGGGGAGTGATCCCTTCTTGGAAGAAACGTCCAGAACTAAAAGACCTCTTTGGGGAACACGAGGAAGAGATCTCTCAACTTCGTGAACTTCTCAAAGATAGCTATCCGATCCTTGCACAAGTGGAAGCGCAGCTTGTGTCGCTTGTGGCTGAGTACGAAAGTCTCAAATCCACACTCGATGCAGAATACTGTGCCGCCACCTATGTCGCAGAGGTGCTTCTTGATAAAAGGAGTAAGTCTCGGGAGATCGGAATACTGCTGACGCGCGCCGGCTCCCTTCAGGAGACCGTCGCAAACGTACAGCAGAGTCAGCTCTTGCGCGAACAAGCTGCCAGCCAATTGCAGCAGCTTGCCGCGCGTGTCCAAAACGGGGTCTTGAATGCGCTCCCCGTCTGGCTTGAGCAAATCACCCTAGCGCTTCAACAGGCCAAGGTGACACCAACCGAAACGTTTACGCTTCGGAAGGCGCTTACTGAGGTCACACAAAAACTGAAAAGGAATTGACATGAGCCTTCAGCTCGACATGAACAAGGCAGCCGGCAACCTGAGGCTTTCGCTCGAAAAGCGAGGCATCATGACGCCACCGGTGGTCGAGGTCGCCTTTGACCTCGATGTTTCCGGCAGCTACAAAGACGAGCACGAAGACGGATCAACGAACGATCTTATGGCGCGCCTTGCGCCGTGGGGTCTCGTGTTCGATCCGGACAAGCAACTCGATGTGTTCGCATTCAGTGATCGCAGCCGCGGCATCTACAACCCCGGCCCGGTCAACCAATCGAACTATCAAGGCTTCATCAAGAAACACATCATCGGTTGTCCCGCCTGGTGCGGCGGCACGGACTATGCTCCGGTCCTTCGCGCCAATCTCGAAGCATTCGGCTGGATTGAATCCGCGTCGGCGCCTCCGCAAAAACGCGGTTGGTTCGGCAGCAGCAAGCCAGCTCAGGCTCAGGCTCCCGTCGCAAAGCGTCGTTCGCTCATCCTCTTCAACACGGATGGTGCGAACAGTGATCAGCGCGAGACCGAAGCACTCTTCGAACAGATGGAACGCGAGAAGTACGGCGTGTATGTCGCCTTCATCGCGTACGCCAACGGCGGCGCAGACTTCTCGTTCATCAACCGTCTTGCTGAGCGATTCAGTAATTGCGGTCTGACGGTGATCGAGAACGTGCAACGATGGGTCAAGCAATCGGATGATGAGATCAACAATGCGATCATCACCGACGAGCTCGTGACCTGGCTCAAAAACTGATCTTTTATACCAGCTGATGCTGGAAGAGCCCGACGAATGTCGGGCTCTTTTCTTATTGACAATTAGATTTAATCGTGTATAAATAAAGTATGGTTGCAGGTGCAACCTAACGTGTACTTTGTCACCACTACAGTGAAAGGGTGAATACATGACGAAGATTAAGGTTGTGGCGTTTGACCTCTGGTTGACGCTCATTGGCCCGAACTCGAAGTCACATATGGCGCGCGCGCAGATTCTTGCACGCGCGTTTGGTATCGAAGCTACGGAAGAGTTCTCGCAACTCGTCCGTAGTGTGAGTAAGGAGCTCGACATTCGCTCCGAAGAAACGGGCAAGGATTTTGGCTGCGGAGATCGTATTGATCTTCTCGCTGAAAAACTTGGTCGTCCGGCACGAAAGCCGGCACAACGCGCACTGCTTGTGAGCTTGTGTCAGTCGAGTATTCGGAAAAACCAACCACACCTTCTGAATCCTGAAGATCTTGAAACGCTTCGGGTGCTGAAGGAAGAAAAGGGCATGAAGCTCGTCTTGGTCAGCAACACGGGATATCCCGAGGCGCCGGTAATGCGTGAAGTGGTCGAGAATCTCGGCCTTGCGCAGTACTTCGACCTGATGCTTTTCTCAAGCGAAATGGGTGTCGCAAAGCCGTCACCTGATGTCTACAAACGCATGTGCGATCACTTCGGCGTCGAGCCTGAAGAGATTCTCCAAGTAGGGGATTCTCGGAAAGCAGACTTTGAAGGTCCGCGTGCGTACGGTATGCGATCGCTGCTGTTCTCACCAAAAGAACCAGCGGTCGAACACGAGCGCATTTCTTCGCTGAAGGAAGTGCTCGGGTATCTGAACGATCTCGAGCCGGTCACTCGGCTTGCACTCTACGAAGTAACCGAAGACGCTGGCGTCATTGTCAGTACGAATCGTGAGGGCTTCTGCCCAAGCGACTATAGTCGTCTGAAACATGGCGACGCGAAAGCGCTCGCTCGCTACGGATACGAACTCGCAGACTTCTTCTTCGACAGGTTCAAAGAAGATCTCTACGGAGAGCCGCAGCAGTTCATCATTGCGCCGTTCGCCTATATGCATGTGCAGACGGCGGCAGCGAACATGATGGAGTGGTTCCATGAACGTCTTGGCGCGCGCTTGCGTGCGGCAGGACTTCCAAACCTCGAGCAGATGCATATCTTCAAGTATGTAAGCAGTCACAGCCAGGATCACAACTATGCACGTGTTTCTATTGAAGAGCGTGCAAAGATCCTTTCTGCGACCAAACTGTCGATTGACCGGGAACGACTCAAAGGGAAGACGCTCGTCATTATTGACGACGCCTTCATCACGGGGAGTTCCGAGCGGAAGGTACTTGAAACAGTGCGGGGTGTAGGTGCACGAGAAATCGTGACGCTCTACATTCTCCGTATGGACGAACGTGTGGCGTCGACAGATCCAGGCGTTGAAAGCCGGATTAATCAGACCCACATCAAGCGTCTTGATGATCTTGTGCCAATCTTCCAGCCGGGAGCGTACCGGGTGAATTTGCGTAACTGCAAGTTTATTCTCGAGTCCGATCCGGCCGATGTGGCACGATTTGTCGCCGCGCTCGACCCATCGGTCGTACGCGCTCTCTACCTGAACTGTATCGCCAATTCGTACTATCTCGAACCTGCCTACGAGCACACCATCGCGTGTCTTGAGGCCGAGCTGGTGCGACATGGTTTGTTTCAGGATTTCGACGCAGAAGAAAGCGATCGAGACGAGAAGACAGCAGCTATCGCCCTGTAGGGTATACCAAAAAGCGCCGTGGCAATTGCCACGGCGCTTATTTTTTATTCGCTTTTCAAAGCAGTAGTGTTTCAACCGCCTGATCGATAGAGTCTGCGAAGTGATCATCGGATAGTTCTAGGTACAGAAATCCATGCGCCGCTGCTCACGCTTGAAGTAGAGACTAAATTCCCGCACAAAGATCGCCATCGCGTACACTCGTTCCTTGCTATAGCCTCGAGTTCTCATCCAATCATGCTCCGAGGTCCATGCGTGATGGAACATTGCTTCGGCATGGGTTTCGCTTGTATTGCCGAAGAAGACTGCGTGCCTGGGCCGTTCCGGGAGAAGGGCCAAATGCGCAGGCTGGATGATGACGCCTTCGACAATATGCGTGAAGGTGTCAGATTCGAAACTTTCACAGAACTCTGCGACCGCAGGCCAAAAGGCCCGTGTCGCACGTCGCTGTACATCAATGACAAAGTCAGGGGATTGAGCGTAGGCCCGAATCCATTCCTGCTCCGGCAAATTTGCAAGCGTGTTCTGGATGAGGAATAGGTCACTATCGGTATCAGAGGTCACGGCTTTCACCGCGTCTGCGATACTGTCAGTTGAGACTACGTGACCGTTGATTTTTGCTGATAGCGCGTTTGCTACATACGATTTACCGATCCGTTGCGGACCGCCAATGAAGAATGTGCGCGAAAGCGCACTTTGTTTCTTCGTCATAGTCACCTCGTACCAATTTGGTGGTTTCCATCAATAAGGCGTCTGGTCTGATTATAACTACATAAATTATATAAGTCAATATAGAGCGAGTCTTTCAATGTCTATGCCATTGACGCTTTATGTCTAGGGTATATAACAAACGATACCCGACACATACGAAAGGAGTTGGGATGCTCGTTCAGAAAAAGAAAAAGCACGTACCACGTTCAATTGCGGCGCTTAGAGCAGTCGCCCGGCGTCTTCTTGAACATCCGCGAGAACGAATCAGTGAGGCGAGCGCCGCTTGTGGTGTTTCGCATGGTGTGACGTATCACCACTTGAGACACTCATCGCCAGAGCGTTTTCTACGCACGTACGGTGGGGATCTTGTCACTGATGAGCGGGTCAGGGCGGTACTGAGAGGTGGCCTGAACCTTATGCAAGCTCGGCACAAGATGGCGCTGTCATCCCCGGAGAAACCTCCGGCAATCGACGAAAGTCACGTAAGTCTCAAGTCGAAGCTTGAGGAAGCGAAACCTCTCAAGTATCTCGGCGCACACGAGTGCCAGATGCTTGTGGACGGTGTGTACTGCAGAAAGCCGGTAACTGGCCTCTACTGCACCACCCATGATGCAGTGGTGAAGAAGCAGATACAGGCTGGCTTCATCAATGCACAGGGACTTTAACGAAATACAAAGGGCGCGCAGCATGCGCGCCCTTTTGCTATACTAGACCTTTCTATGAACGCGATTGAAGTAAAAGGGGTCAAGAAGACCTATAAAAAGAGCGGTAGGAACGCAACTGCTACCGACGCCCTTAAAGGTGTCTCACTCACGGTCCCTACCGGAGAATTCTTCGCACTCCTTGGTCCTAATGGCGCAGGGAAGACAACTCTTATTGGTATCCTCACCGGTCTCGTTCAGAAGTCCGAAGGAGAAGTATATATAAATGGTATCTCGGTAGATCAGGACCCTGACACTGCGAAGACCTATATAGGTGTGGTGCCACAGGAGATGAACTTCAATATCTTTGAGAAAGTCATCGACATTATTCTCGACCAGGCTGGGTACTATGGCATTCCTCGCAGTGTTGCGAAACCGCGCGCCGAGCAGCTCCTTAAAGATCTTGGTCTCTGGGAGAAGCGCAATGATAAGAGTCAGAGCCTTTCAGGAGGTATGAAGCGTCGTCTCATGATTGCGCGCGCACTCGTGCACGAACCAAAGATTCTACTTCTTGATGAACCTACCGCAGGAGTAGACGTGGAGCTTCGTCGCGGTATGTGGGAGTATCTTCGCCGTATTAACGGAGAGGGAACAACGATTGTGCTCACCACGCACTATCTTGAAGAAGCTGAACAGCTCTCTCGCCACATTGCCATTATTAATAAAGGAGAGGTGGTGACCGACGAGCCAACCAAGGAACTTATGGCTCGTCATGAAGGCAAGAAGCTTGAAGACATCTTCCTTGAACTCATTGGGAACACCGAAACAAAACTCTCATGATGAACTCACTCGCAGTGATTGGGCTCTATACGATGGTTCGTAAGGATACGATCCGCATCTTCCGTATCTGGACGCAGACCCTGCTTCCACCTATCGTTACGACCGCACTCTATTTCGCAATCTTTGGCGGCTTCATTGGAAGTCAGGTGACACCCATTAATGGCTTCACCTACATGCAGTTCATCATGCCAGGCTTGGTGATGATGACGATCATTACGTCTGCGTACATGAACACTGTTTCGACCTTCTACTTCTCGAAATTCATTAAGACGATTGAGGAGCTCTTGGTTTCCCCTATGCCTTCCTGGGCAATTGTGACCGGTTTTGTGATGGGTGGGGTAGTACGAGCATTCCTTACGGGGTTCTTGGTTGTCCTTACCTCACTCTTCTTCACGCATCTCACGATTCATTCAATAGGGATTGTATTTGTGGCAGCCTTCCTCACGGCGCTTCTGTTCTCGCTTGCGGGCCTTGTAAATGGGTTCTTTGCAAAATCATTTGATGCAATTTCGATTGTTCCTACCTTTGTGCTCACTCCGCTTACCTACTTTGGCGGTGTCTTCTACTCGGTCGAGCTTCTTCCTGAGCCTTGGAGAACGTTCTCGCTCTTTAACCCTATCCTCTACATGGTGGATGCGTTCCGTTACGGCATCCTCGGTATCTCAGACGTAGGCGTTGGTCTTTCCTTTACGGTTCTTGGAGGTCTTACCATTCTCTTCTTCCTCATAACCCTCTTTATGTTCATACGAGGAACAGGGTTTAAGAATTAATAAGAACAGGCCACTTCAAACGAAGTGGCCTGTGTCGTTAGACGGGGAACAACTGGAATCGTTCCTTGATGGCGTGCTCAAGCATCTTTGCAGATTTTTGTACGGTGCGAAGCTCAAGACTTATCGAGGCCTTGGTCGCTTCCGTGAGTTTGTTTGCGATTTCAACTTCCCAGCTCGTACCGGATATCACTTCCATCGTATTACTTACGAGAAGGGTGTTTCTTCCACACGGACCGCGAAGCGTTGCAGACGTGTCAATAAACACGCGCTTTTTTTGCCAGGAGCAGACACCATAAAGGTGATGCTATCAACTGAGACTATGTCTCTTACGGTGCGCATGCGACCGATGAAGAGTCGCGCTGTGTTCATAATGCCTGCTGCAACAAGAGCAGACATTGGTGCGAGATAGTTTTCTTCTTCGAAGCCGCGAATGATGATGTTAGGGCCAAGACCCATGACTTCCTCCTATTCCTCCGCCACCCTACGCGCGAAGTTTCGTTACGTCAAACGGGCCACGCAGTGTGCGTGGCCCGTAGGTTAGTGAGGAACCATTCCTCGCTCTAAGGCGTCGGTGAGCAAGTAGAAGACGATGAGGCCGGTGATTCCAAAAAAGAAAAACAGTGCACTCACGTATCTACTTCCCACAAGACCCAAGAAGCCGAGGAGCCCGACTGCAGCGGTCAGCATGAAAGCAACAAGGGCAACAACCGCGACCGTCTCATCAAGAGCGATGGTGACGTAGGCAGTTCCGCCGCCAAGGACGGCAGCCAGAATCCATCTGACATAGTCTGCTCGAGACATGTACGTACTCCTTTCCTCGGCCGAATGTACTCCTTATATATATTGTCGTCAAACAAACGGGCCGCGCATCTGCGCCGGCCCGTACCTTAGAACAACCACTCTCGTAAGAGAAACGGGACCCAGAGCGCAAGAAGCAGGGGAGCAAGCTTCAGCACGCTCTGCGTCGAAAGACGTGTACTCAGTGTCTCGTTTCCTCTCGGTGCGATGTACCCAATAAAGGCACACACGCTTGCGATGAAAAGCAGTGTCGCCGAAGGCGAGACAAGGCTTATACATCCGGCAAGAACGAGGATGAGAAGCTTTCGGTTTGAGGACTGCATGTATACCCTTTCATGGTCCGCTCCGGAGTCTATCCCATTCTTCACGAATGCACCACGAGAGGCCCGATATAGTGCGTATTTTGACTGCAGGTCTTGAAACTCAGTCCAAAATGTGTCGAAGGGAACCCTGTCCACAGTGCTTCATGGTAGGTCGAGAGCTATCATAAACCTCCAACAGTTGCGGACCCGAAATGGGCGGCGATAGATGTCCTTTCGGCCGAATTATAAACAGTAATGCCACGCCACCATGCGCCAGATTAAGAAAAGGAACGGAGAGATAGTCGATTTCAACACGGACAAAATTACGAGTGCGATGCGAAAAGCATTTTTGTCACTCAATGTTTCTATAACCGAGAGTCAGCTCTCTGATATGACCGGTCTCGTGATCCGCGAGATCGAACGCGCGTTCCCTGATACGACTCCTTCTGTTGAGCATGTGCAGGACCGTGTGGAGCTTGAGCTTATGCGCGCAGGTTTCCACGAGGTGGCAAAGCATTACATCGTGTATCGCTACGAACACACGAAAATACGTGAGGCAGAACGCCAGGAAGCTATCGAGAAGATAGAGGAAGAGGGTCTACACATCACGACACGTTCAGGTGCTCTTGAGCGGTACTCAGAAGCGCCACTTCGAAAGGTGATTGAGAAGTGTATTCCTGAAGGAGCAGAGATTGATGTCGATGCAGTGCTGGCTCAGTTGAAGTACGAATTGTACGAAGGCATTACGACGCGCGATCTTATGAAAGCGTTGATCATGGTTGTGAGAAGTATGATCGAGCGCGATCATTCCTATTCAAAACTTGCTGCACGACTTCTTCTTCGTCAGATCTATGAAGAGGTGCTCGGCAAAGATAATCTTTCAGACAAAGAACTTGCGAGCGCACACGCAGCTGCGTTTCGTGAGAAGCTTGCGCACGGTGTCGCGATTGGTCGCGTTGACTCACGTCTTCTCGATTTTGATGTCGATACACTTGCAAGCAAGATGGATCTCTCTCGTGACTTCCATTTTGAATATCTTGGTCTGCAGACACTCTATGATCGTTACTTCGTCCGTGATGACAAGACCAAGAAGGTGATTGAAACACCACAGATGTTCTGGATGCGTGTAGCTATGGGAACTGCTGTGCTTGAGGCTGCAGATAAACGAGAGGCGCAGACCGAGGAGTTCTATCGCATCATGAGCGACTTCTACTACACGCCCTCAACACCGACGCTCTTCCATGCAGGTACTCCAAAGCCGCAGCTTTCTTCTTGCTACTTGAACACGGTTCCCGATGATCTCTCGGCAATCTTTAAGAGCTATGCAGACAATGCACAGCTCTCTAAGTGGTCGGGCGGTATTGGTACGGACTGGACCTCACTTCGCGCAACAGGTGCCTTTATTAAGGGCACAGGTGTAGAAAGTCAGGGTGTCATTCCATTCTTGAAGATTGCAAACGATGTAACGGTTGCTATTAACCGTTCAGGACGTCGCCGCGGTGCAGCCTGCGTGTACCTTGAAGTCTGGCATTACGACTTCCTCGACTTTGCTGAACTTCGTAAGAACACCGGAGACGAGCGCCGCAGAACTCATGACATGGACACGGCGTCCTGGATCCCTGACCTCTTTATGAAGCGTGTGCGTGATGGGGGAGACTGGACCCTCTTCTCGCCAGACGAGACGCCTGATCTCCATGAGATCTATGGTGCAGCGTTTGAGAAGCGCTACCAGGAATACGAAGCCATGGCTGATCTTGGAGAGATCAAACTCTTCAAGCGCATTCCTGCTGCTGATGTCTGGAAGAAAATCATCTCGATGCTCTTTGAGACCGGACACCCTTGGATTACCTGGAAGGATCCTTCAAACATCCGCTCACCCCAGGATCATGTTGGTGTCGTACACAACTCAAACCTCTGCACTGAGATCACGCTCAACACTTCCGCTGATGAGACAGCTGTGTGCAACCTCGGTTCGCTCAACTTTGCGAAGTTTGTAACTGCTGATGAGACCGGTAAGCTTCGCTTTGACAAGGAGCTCACCGCCCCAGTTGTTCGTACTGCAATGCGCATGCTTGATACCGTAATCGATATCAACTACTACCCAACAGCAGACGCAAAGCGAAGCAACATGCGTCATCGTCCGGTCGGTCTTGGTCTTCGTGGCCTTCATGACGCTCTCTACCTGCTTGATATCGACTTCGATTCTGAAGCTGCAGTAGAGTTCTCTGACGAATCTATGGAAGTCGTTTCGTACTATGCGATTCTTGCGTCTTCCGAACTTGCAAAAGAGCGTGGTGCGTATGAGACATACAAAGGTTCAAAGTGGGATCGCGATATCTTCCCTCAAGACACCCTAAACTTGCTTGAGAAAGAGCGCGGTGAAGCTATCCCTACTCCTCGTGGCGGCAAGCTTGATTGGTCTCCGGTACGTGCACATGTACGTGCGCACGGCATGCGTAACTCCAATACGATGGCTATTGCGCCAACTGCAACTACCGCAAACATCGTCGGCTGCATTCCAACCACCGAACCTATCTACAAGAACTTGTATGTGAAGAGTAACCAGGCAGGAGACTTTGTGGTGATCAACAAGTATCTCGTTGAAGAGCTGAAGAAGTTGAATCTCTGGAACGTAGGTATGTTGAATCGTATTAAGTATGCTGACGGTTCAATCCAGACGATCGAAGAGATTCCTGCGCGCATTCGTGCCAAGTACAAGGAAGTGTTTGAGATTGATTCGAGGTGGTTGATTGATGCAGCCGCACGTCGCTCAAAGTGGATTGATCAGTCACAGAGCTTGAACATCTTCTACGCAGGCTCTTCAGGAAAGGATCTCTCTGATATCTACTTCTACGCATGGCGCCTTGGTCTTAAGACCACTTACTACCTCCGCACGCTCGGTGCGTCCCAGGTAGAGAAGTCGACCGTCTCGACTGCAGACTATGGTTCAACACACACACGTGGTGGCGCAAAGATTGTGTCTGCAGCAATGGCATCAATTGAAACGCCAACCGTAGAATCTGTAGTTGCTGAGGTGGTTGCAGAAGTGCCGGTAGCAATGCCTGAGGTTGCTATGGCCGCAGCTCCAGTACAGGCAAAGCTCTCGATTCCTTCCGGCTATACCCCTGAGGAATGGCAGGCAAAACTCATGCGCGTTGCAGCAGGAGAGGAAGCAGGAACCTGCGAGAGTTGCGAGGGCTAACAAGAAAGACAACTATCAACTGTAGGTAAAGAAAAGACCGCCCTGTACAGGGCGGTCTTTGGTTAATGCGTGACTGCCTCCTCAGGCATCACCAGTCGTTGTTCTTCCGGATACACGCGGACAACACCGCGTTCCTCGGGAAGCTCGTACTCAAAGTAGAGCTTGCCGCACCGAAAGCCGTCACGATTACGACAGAGACGTTTTGGCCTACCCGAGAGATCGGTATGGATACCGGGCGTGAGCATCGACTCAGCCTTGCGTTCCATTTCTTTCTCGAAGAGCTCAAGTTTTTGCTCTGCAGCTTGGGTCAAGACCAATTCGTTCTCGCGCGTCTCGGTGTATCCCCACTGGGGAACACGGTTTGGCTGCACGAGACGCTCGCGAATAAGTTCTTCTGCAAGCGCGGTATCGATGTCGTAGTAGTCTGTGCCCGAAGTGTCGCCACCCGAGCATCCTTCTCGATACCACGGGTACGCAATCTCATACCCTTCGCCGGCTTCAGAATCCCGCTTTCGAAGATGCACTGACCTTCGTGAGCTATTCTCTGAACTCAGAGTATCGAGTGCCTCGTACAGGTTCGTAATCGGCGCATCGTTGTACCAGTGGCTGTACTTGGTCCGTTGTCGTAAAGACATGAGGGACCTCCTTTCCGTAGGGCATGGTACCCCAATAGGCGAGGGAAGCAATGGTACCCTACGGGTATGGAACTAAGTCATAACGAGGGTGTAAACACTGGTAGTAATCGTAGGAAAAGAGAAGCAGCGCTTCAGATACGACTCGCTAAACGTCTCTATGGCACTGAGGATGTAGCTGCTGCGCTTAACAGTTGGGCACAAGATCATAAGCAGAGTCCTTCGGCGCTCTTTAGAACCTATCTTGAGTCACATCCGGCAACTAACCTTGAAGCAACCTCTCCTGAAGAGCTAGATCGAATACTTGAAGAGTCAGGAATACGTTCAGTGCTTCACTAAGTAAAGAAAACCGCCCTGATGCACAAATGCATCAGGACGGGGTAGTACTAACTGAGTGCGGCCAAGATCTTATTCGAAAGATCGAGCATCTCCGTCTGTCGTTTCAAGTCGAACACTGGAGGACTCGAATAGTTCTTGCTTGGTTCATAGACCGTGATCCGGAACGTCGGCGTCGCTTTCACTTGCCGATCGTTCGTACGGAAGTCACGCTCGAGGTTGCCTGAGAGTTTGGCGCCGTCGACTGACCACGTGTCCTTCTTGGGACGCTCATCGTAGTCATAGCGCATTGCGACTCGTTCAGGAGCAATCGAAACGTGAATGTATCCACGAGGATCGATCACATAGCGTGGTCGTGTGCGATCCGGATCATCTTCCATCAGTTTCGCCGCAACCGACCGTCCGGTCATATGCTTTGAATACTTCAGGAGGGGACGGAGCTTGTCGATGATCGGCTCGAAGTCGAATTCGAACCGGTTACCTTCAAGTTTTTCCGTCTCGACACTTACGCCGCACGAGTAGAGGCAGCGCGTAATGCCAAGAGCTTCAGCAAGCTCTTCTTCCGGTTTATTGCCGACATACGCGGCGCTCAGTTTGAGGCCATAGATGTCGTTCTTTCGGTCGAGGCGAACGATGTCCACGCTCGACTTAAAGAAGGGAGTGCCCATGGCGTCATAGTCGTAGCTGCCATAAAAGCGATCTCCCGAATCAAGTTTCCGCTCAGCTTCCTCGAGAAGTGTTTTGGTGAACCTATCAGGATCCCCAAGCTTCACTTCCGCAAGAAGAATCACGCCGACGGCCATGCCGCCGGAGCGTGCACCAACTTCGTCGAGAAGCTGGTTGTTGGTAGCTTGTGCGCTTCGCATAGTTCCCGAAGCGAACAACATGATCGCTCTTTCGACGTTTTCGTACCCTGTAATCGGGATCATACCCCGAGTTTCAAACGGGGTAAGGCTTACGATTTTCATCGATAGTTCTCCTTAGCTAGTACCGGTAGTCCTTTGTGATAATAACAGGATAGTTAGTAGTCGTCAATGCCCTTTTACCCTCTACTTACGCCATAGTTTCCTTAGGGAGGAGAGTGTGTCCTTCTGCGCGCTCTCCACATTGATTCATTGAGAGGAAGGGGCGAGAATAAGACAACTAACCCGAGATAACGAACTCGAATTATCCATAACCAAAGTACCTTCGTATGCCTATCAACAAAGGAGCCTCTGTAGTCGATATTAATAAGCGCCGTGTCATAAACGGTGGCGATGCTGATGTAATGCAGCTCTATCCGATGCGTCACACCTTTGCGTGGGAAGCGTACATGGCTGGAAACGCTAACCACTGGTTGCCAACTGAAATAGGTATGCAGCGCGATATCGAACAGTGGAAGAGCCCGACCGCGCTTACTCCTGATGAACGTAAGGCTTTTGAGACTGTGCTTGGCTTCTTTACGACTGCAGACTCTATTGCAGCAAATAACGTGGTGCTTGCGCTCTATAAGCACATCACGAGCCCTGAGTGCCGTATGTACCTCCTTCGCCAGGGATATGAAGAGGCGATTCACACCCACGCCTACCAGTACATCGTGGAGTCGCTTGGTATGGATGAGTCGAAGATCTTCAACATGTATCGAGAGGTAGAGTCTATTTACAACAAAGACAACATGGTGCTTTCCTTGAATGAAGGTATCTTCGACCCTGCGTTTAAGACGGGCACGCTCGAGAATGACCAGCTCTTCCTTGAGAACCTCTGCGTCTTCTCGCTCATCATGGAGGGTATCTTCTTCTACTCTTCCTTTGCCGTTATGTTCGGCTTCCAGCGCCAGAATAAGCTCACCGGCTCAGCAGAACAGATTCAGTACATTATGCGCGATGAGTCCCAGCACCTAAACTTCGGCATTAATATGATCAATGCCATTAAGCAGGAACAGCCTGAGCTTTGGAGTCCTGAATTCCAGGCTCGAATCATTGACCTTGTGAAGCGTGCAGTAGTGCTTGAATACACTTTCGCGACTGAGGTCTTTCCGAAGGGTATCTTTGGCATGAACGCAGCAGGCTTCAAGCAGTACATTGAGCATATTGCTGACCGTCGCCTTGAGCGTGTAGGTCTACCAGCTCAGTACAAGGTAGAAAATCCGTTTACCTGGATGAGCGAAGCGGTAGACCTCAACAAGGAGAAGAACTTCTTTGAGACTAGAGTTACCGAGTACAAGGTGGGAGGACAGCTCTCCTGGTAGGGGAGGAGTACAGAGAAAAGACCCGCCGCAGCGGGTCTTTTCTCATAAGGGCATAGGTAAAAGCGTTAGGGGTTCGTAAACGGTGGTGGACAGCAGGTTTTATACCAAACACCACAAAAAGAACTGATGAAGCTCGAATTATGAAGATTAGATGAAGAAAATGCCCCATAAGGCAAAGTTAAAAATATGGCGTATATATTGGGTATTTGACATTAGAGGGTATTGACATATCTAAATACTCGCTTTGTAACCCGTGACTTTGGGTTCCAAAAATGATAACCTTCTCCGCAAGAGACGGCGAAAGCCGTTTCGTCTTTTATGCCAGTTATCACGATAGCCCTTATGGGCTTCTTCGCTTTTACGGGCGGACCTTCGGTCCCCTCGCAGGCGACTACAGAAAGCGTCATGAACGAGACGGCCACGTATGAGGCCATCGCGCTCAAAGAGACGCCGGTGATGGCGCGTAGTGAGGCAGGCGAGGCCTATACGGTTAAGCTCACCTCCTATAACGCTGTTCCTGAGCAGACGGACGAAAATCCCCACGAGACCGCTTCTGGTCTCCCTACGAACCCTGAGGTCGTTGCTGCTCGCTCCGTTGACCTTGCAGGGGAACTCCCTTGGGGTACGGTGATTGCGGTTGAGCGTGCTGCTTCTGATACCCCTAACTGTGGTTTTGGAAAGGTAGAACACCTCATCGGGTACCGTGTGATCGCAGACTCCATGCACACCCGTAAGCGTGAGCAGATCGACATTCTTCTTGACCCTACAGATACCGTAACGGTGTCAGGTAAGGAGACGAACCCTTCGATTGCGCTTGGTGTATGTAACGAGGTGACGGTCCGCGTGCTCGGCAAGCTTAAGCTCGCTGACATCCCAGAGACCCAGGAGGAACTCCGCCTCATTGTGGAGGGAGATAAGGTAGCGCTTCGCTAAAGAAACGACCCAGGGGAAACCCTGGGTCTTTCTGCACAGTATGCCCGTTGACCGGCTATAGAAATCCGGTAGTATCGATCGAATGTGCGAATCCACACGGGTTCGTACATAAACCAAGGGAGAAAACCATTGCAGGTACTCAAGTCTGCTCGTGGGAAATCGATCCGAGCTTCAAAGTCTGCCGAACCGAAATCGGGGAAGCAAAAACGAAAGAAGCTCGATCTCGCCCGAAGCATGAAGCGGTTATCGGCTGAGCCGAAACCAAATCGTGTGAGACGGAAAGCGCGCTGGCCCAAGCCAGAACTCTTTCCTGCGGGTGCTCCTGCGTAACGCACCTGTTTCGCCCTTAGCGAACAAAGCGCCGGCTTACTGCCGGCGCTTCCTCTTTAGTCGAAGAAATCGATTAAGTACTCGTCAATTGTACGCTGATCAAGATCGTAGAATTTCTTATTGTCTTCATTGAGGTCACGCGCAAGGTCTTTTCCTACATAGCGCCAGTGCCAGGGTTCATAGACGTAATAACCGTTTCCTTCCGGGTAGGAAAGAATAAATCCGTACTTATAGGCGTTCTTAGTAAGCCAACTGAATCCTTCGGAAGAATCAAAAGAGGTGGACCAGCCGGCACCAAGCTCATGCGTGGTTATATCAAGCGCGGTGCCAAGCTGGTGCTCAGAATACCCCTGATCTGCAGAGAAGGTGTTTGCTCCCGTGCCATAGCGAACGGTGTAG
>CAYXXJ010000005.1:7346-17640 GCA_964469095.1 uncultured Candidatus Saccharibacteria bacterium | reverse complement strand
GGAATGAGATTTGGATGCTTTACCTTATACGCACCACGCATCTGCTCAACAACGAGCTTTGAGTCCATGCGCACAAGCACCTCATTTGCTTTCATGTGCTCTTCTGAAAACGTAGCCACTAATGCCTTAAGACCACGAATCACTGCCTCGTACTCCGCGACGTTATTCGTGGTCTCGCCAAGATAGTCAGCAACCTCAGCAACGCGCTTCCCTATCGAATCAAACGCAACCGCACCGGCACCTGCGGGCCCCGGGTTCCCACGGGAACCACCATCAGCGTAGAGGACGTAGAGCATACGCGCAGTATAGCTAGGAGACTCGGATTAGGCGAAGTCGTACTGGGCGCCCTTTCGTAAATTGGTCACGCTCTAAGGACGCAAGCAGCGACACTCGCTTTCCATCAGTAAGTGTCTTCACTCGAGGACCAAGTTCTCGTTTGGCAAAAAACGCAATGCCTTCAATCGCATCAAACCCATCTGAACTCAATACAAGTCGTAGGTGTTCTTCGTTTGCGCCAAACCAAGACACTCGTGCAAGTTCAACATCACGAAATGCAAACACAGGTTTTTCGTTACCCATACCAAAGGGCGCAAGCTTTGCGAGCTTATTCAATAGCTCATTGGTTGCTTCAGAAGCAGTAAGCGTTGCGTCTGCTCGTGCAGAGAGTGCGTCGATTTCTTCTTTTGGAAGCGCCTCGTATGAGGAACAGAGTGCTTGTTCAAGTCTAAATACCTCCTCATCTTTTACGGTAAATCCGCCCGACGCTCGGTGCCCTCCATACCCCACAAACACCTCTGCAGCACCCTCCATAAGCGCAACAACCGATGCAGTTGAGGAACCAGCGCGACATGAGCCCTTCAGCGTCTTGCCGCCTTCCCTGCCCCATAAGAAAACCGGACGCTCATATTCTTCAGAAAGTGTGTTTGCAACGAGCCCTAAGAGCCCCGGGCGCCACTCTGGGTCCCCTAGAGCAATCACTGGAGGAAGTTCACCCTGGAGTGCACGTTCGGCCATACGCTCATGCGCTGCGCGCGTAATCGCTGCAGCCTGTGCTTTACGAGACCGATTCGCTTTCTCAAGTAGAAGCGAAAGTCGTTTGGCTTCATCCTCGCTTTCAGTCGTAAACAATAAGAAGGCATCTTTAGGATCTCCCATGCGAGACGCCGCGTTCACTCGCGGCGCGAGCATAAACCCGACATCGTCTTCAGTAATAAAACGCTGATTCACTCTCGCAACTTTGCAAAGTGCCTGAAGTCCTAAGCGCGGAGACTTTCGCATAACCAAGAGTCCATACTTTGCGATGACACGATTCTCACCAACAAGAGGGACCATGTCAGCAATGGTTGCCAGTCCCGCCATATCAAGGAGCCACTTCTCCCATCCAAGGGGAATCTTCTCGGTCCATGACATTCCTTCGCTTCGTCCAACTCGAAGTACTCCACACGCAAGCTTCCAGGCAAGCCCTGCACCGCAAAACTCTTTAAAGTCATAGGTCTCTCCTTCTTGTTTTGGATCAAGCACTGCATAGGCAGGGGGGAGTGTTTCTCCCGGAAGGTGGTGATCGGTGAGAATGACATCAATACCAAGCTCTTTGGCGCGTGCAATAGGTCCGACATCTGTAATCCCGCAATCAATCGTGATGAGTACTTTCGTACCTGCTTTAGCAAGCTTCTCTACGCCAATCTCATTCACTCCAAACCCTTCTTCGTGACGATGCGGGATGTAGTTATCAAACACAGCACCGGCTTTCTTCAAGAAGTCATGAAACAGTGTCCCACCTGGAATACCATCACAGTCGTAATCACTCCAGATAGTAATGTGCTCTCCACTCGCTATCGCATCAGCGATTCGCTTCGCCGCTTTTGGCATATTGAGCATCAGGAGCGGGTTTCCAATATGCTCGTCATACGAAGGAGTAAGGAATGTGAGCGCATCCTCCCTACTCTTCACTCCTCGACGTGAGAGCAGTGCCGCCGTGAGATCGTCGTATTCTCGAAGTTCCTGCCGTAGCGTTTCTTCTATCGGTTCGTGAAGCGCCACCATAGTGGAAGGGATTGTACCAAACCAAGCGTACAAGGTATTCTGAGGCTCATGGAAGATACCGTATTTGCAAAGATTATTCGTCGCGAACTCCCAGCTGAGATTTTGTATGAAGACGATGCTACGCTCGCGTTCCTTTCCACTGGTCCAAATGTTCCTGGTCACACACTCGTCATTCCTAAGAAACCAGTACGAAACATCTTTGATGTTGATGATGAAACCTTGTCAGCCGTTATGCGTACCGTTCGAAAGATAGCTCCGGCGGTGCGCGACGCCGTAGGCGCAAAGGGTGTTCACATTAATTCAAACCACGAGCCTCAAGCTGGACAGGTAGTGTTTCATTTGCACTTCCACATTATTCCTCGAAAAACTCGAGAGGAGTTCGAGTTTTGGCCACATGGGGAGTATCAAGCGGACGAAATGCAGCAGGTAGGAGACCGTATTCGCGCCGAGCTTGGAAGCGCTACGTAAGCACCTTTAGTCCAGGTAGCGTTCCATACGCCAAGTACTCAAGCATTGCCCCTCCTCCGGTTGAGATAAACGAGAATCCACTCGTAAGTGAAAGTTCATCAACAGCAGCAATCGTATCTCCTCCGCCGAGAATAGAGTGTGTCTTTGCGTGAGCGATGGCGCGAGCAAGCGTGTAGGTTCCATCAGTAAATCCTTCTTCATAAAGACCAAGCGGACCATTCCAAAGTACGGTCTTTGCTTTATTCACAAGATCAGTGAGCGCCGCTCCGGTATGCGGACCAATATCGAGCACCATCTCATCACTCTGTACATCTGTAAGAGACGCGGCTCGTGCGCCACTTCTTCCAGCACCTTTCTTAGCAACCACTGAATCCACCTGAAGCACGAGTCGTTTATTCGCGAGAAGCTTCCTAATTGCTTCAGTACCCTCACTTGATACGAGTGAGGCACCCACTGCATAGCCTTTTGCTTTCAGGAAGTCATTTGCGAGAGCACCTCCCACAAACACATGATCGTACGACTTCAAAAGTGCCGTAAGTACAGGTTCCTTCGTGGAAAACTTCGCACCTCCAATAACTGCAAGCGCTGGTCGTTTGGGCTTTCGTGCTTTTGAAAGCGCTTTCACTTCAGCCTCAACCGTAAGACCTGCGTAGGAGCGAAGGAGCGCAGGGACGCCAACGACTGAAGCATGTTCGCGGTGACACACATCAAAGGAGTCCTGTACGAACACGTCTGCAAGAGACGCGAGTTCTTTTGCAAATTCTGGATCGTTTTTCTCCTCACCTGCATGGCGACGAAGGTTTTCAAGCATCAGTACTTCCCCAGGGCCTAGAGCACGCACTTTCGCTCGTGCCTCAGAACCTACAGCAACCGGACAAAATTGCAGTGTTGGCAGCCACTGCTTCATAGCCTCATACATAGGGGCGAGTGTTTCAGTTCCTTTCCCACTTATGTGACTTATGAGAATTACTTTCGCCCCACGACTACGCAGATACTCAATCGTAGGGAGTGCACTCTTCAAACGAAAATCACCCTCTATCTTCCCGTCTACGATTGGTGCATTCAATGAGGTACGCAGAAGGACGGGAACGTTTTCTAGATTTCGTATATCGCGGACAGTACGCATTAAAGAAATACTACCCCAACGCTTTCACGAGTGCGGCAAATGGCACCGGATCAACAGATGCATGCCCCACAAGGAATCCATCAATGTCTGACCCGCCTGCAAGTCCTCGAATGTTTGATGGTTCAACCGACCCTCCGTATATAACCGGAGCAACTTTTGCACTCTTGCCCGGAAGGTATTCAGCAAGTGCTTTTCGTATATAAAGCACCATCTCACGAAGGTCACTTGCGGCAAGCGCATCTCCCGCATGCTTCCCTATTGCCCAGATTGGTTCATACGCAACAATCACACGGAGTCGATCGCGAGGCGCAAGTGGTTCAAACACTGCATGGAGTTGTTTCTTTAAGGTAAGAAGGTAGTGCGCGTCTGCATCACGCTCTTTCTCTCCTATACAGAGAATAGGTATGAGACCATTTGCGATAGCTCGCTTCACCTTTTCAGCAATAAGCGCATCACTTTCTCCCATAGCACGACGTTCCGAGTGTCCAACAATGACATACTCTGCTCCAAGATTCCTGAGCGTTGCCCCAGACACCTCTCCAGTTGCAGGACCTACGGTCGTTGTAGAGATATCCTGTGCCGCAAACTTCACCTTAGAACGATTCCCTGGTGCAAGAAGCCCCAAATGACCATATGAGGGAGCAAGTACTACCTTAGCCCGACGACTCTTTGAAAGTAAGCGCTTCGTAAGTGCAAGGAGCTTCTTTGCTTCGTCTCGGTGTTCTACGTACGACTTCCAGTTGGCGACGATAAGCATCACCTCATGATACCACCCGACGTTATTCCTCTCGCCAATCGACAAATTGATAGTCCTGGGACACGACCGGCGTAAAAGGTGGCGGATCGGTTGCCACATACCGGTCATAGGAGTCGATACGATTCTGATACCCCTTATGATATCCGCCACAAAATGAGGTCCACTGCGTACCTGTGCGCTTATTCGATACGGTGGTGCCAAGAATAGTGAGTGTGCCAGTTTTATCTGCGTACGTACACGAGTCATACGCGTTCATACCAAAAGCACCATTCTGGGCGATAAAGATACCGTTTAAGGTGAGTGAGTTTGGTGCTGAAGGAGAAATAAGCACATTACGCTCTGCCATAAGTGTGAGGCCGTCGGTTCCATCGGTTGCCTGGTACTGCACGTTATTAAGGATGTACGCATTCGGCTCCACGCCTGCATTCACCACATTTGCAGCTACTACCGTGATCTTCGAAGGAATAGTTCCTTCAATCCAGACATTATCCTCCACGAAAATGAGACCGCAGTCAGAAGGAATGGCGCGTGTCTCATACGCACTATCGTTTGCAATAAGTGCCCAGTCATCAGTGTCGTCAGCAGTATTAACTGGCGTCACGCCAAGGTTAGTGAGGGTATTTACTCGTCGGACCGTTACGGTGCCGTTTGCGTTAAACGTAAGCCTGTACCCGCGCCAATAGTTATTAGTGTTTTGGTTCGTACCTGATGAATAGCGTGCGTAATAAAGACCTTCTGACTGAGCGAGTGTTTTGAGCGTACCGAAGTCTGCAGCGATTGCACCGAAGTCTACCTGCGGCACCGGATATTCCCAGAGTGATTGGTTCGGACCTGATCCAACTACACCAGGAGCTGAAGATTGCGTAGGACTACAACCATAGGACGACGTACAGTTCCAGGTTGAAAGCGAAGAAGACACCCCGGAGTTTGCTGTACCATCCATGCGCACTCCTCCGTTTGAGTGGTAGGGTCCAAGAATCACACGGTCATCGCCCGCCCACACTGAGTCATTCAAAATATAGGAAAACGTACCCACTGAAGGACGTGCGTAGCGCGCCGAAAGCGTGCGAGATACCGTTGGCGCATCTGAGGACCTCCCTACTGATTCAATATCAACTGAAGTCAGCTGCCCGCATGATTCGTTGCCATCAATCGTAAGCGTATACGTACCCGTTACTCCCGCTTCAGGATCAGAATAGTTAAGTGTGTAGGGGCCGGCAACTCCCGTACCGTTTTGCATATCGTTTGGATAGTGCGCGAGATGCCAGCGGTAGTACTCAAGTCCTGCTTCCGCAAGCGCAAATGCTTTTACACTGGCCGAGTTATGCGTTTGGAGTTTGTTTCCAGAGAGTACATAAAATGAGAGGCCTCCAAAGACCGTAAGAAATACGGCACCAAAAATGAGTGCTAGGAGCATCAGATACCCTCGCTGTGGTGTGTGCTTCATTGGTCTTTTAAGTTTCGAAGTGTCGCTGATCCAGTCATAGTGACCACGTTTGGTGCACGATTTGGGTTTAGATCCACCATGAGTGTTGTTGCAATAGAAGCAATTTCAGAGATGTCTGTTGAAGTCGCTGAGAGCTGCACTCCTGTTGAATCATAGTACTTGAAGAGCGGTGTTGATGTGCCGTTTTGCACCGAAGTTGCAATCGTTGTGGTCGCTGGTGTTTGCCCAGTGTATGAAGGCGGGTTTCCTGCCGCATTAGTCACCACTCGATAGAGTGTTGTTCCCAGAATATATACCTTCACGCGTTCAATACCTCCGTCTGAATCAATATCGGAATAGAACGTCACCGAAGACGTTGCTGCCGCAGCAATCGGATAATTTCCATCATCTGCATAAGAAGCTTCACGAAGTGCTGAGAGTGTGGTCGCTACGCCTCTTCGCGCACCATCTACCGCTGCTGTTGCTTCAAAGACATAGGCGTTATTTCGATAAAACATACGTATCGCTGAAAGCAGCGACGCGCCGACCGCTACCGTGAGCGCCACTACTACCAGAGACTCGATGAGGGAGATGCCGCGCATATTAGTTTGGTGTCAGGATAAGGGAGGCATCTACGGTTGTACCCGGAAGAAGTTCGTACGGGGATTCACTACTCTCTGACACAATGTCATAGCCGGTAAGTGTGAGTGTGTAGAGATCCCATTCAAGTTGGCTCTCATACTTTGCTGCAGCACCTGTTGTTGAAGCGATTTCTGTTTTATACAAAGACGCACCAAGCGCTGTGGAACCAATAGTTTTCGCACCCACCAAACCAACACTCACGTTTGGAAGAGGTGTAGGTCCCGCTTCATAGCCTATCCCCCACTCAAGAATCATCGGGCTCGCGTTTGGATCAGAAGAAGTAAGCGTTGCAAGAAGCGTGAGCGCTGGATACGTCGTGGTTGAGATGGATGAAAGATCAATTGTGCCAGTGAAACCTACTGTATTTCCTGGAAGCACCGCTTCTGGAAGGAGTGTCCCGCTTCCGTTTCCGATAGACACCCGAGCGGCAGTTCCGGCTGGAAGAGATGCTGTTGAGCTCGCACTCTTCCAGGAGGCAAGATAGCTTGGCGCTACCGAGACCCCTGCAGCACTACCCAAAGAAGGATACGTGCCTGGAGCACCCGTGAGCATAAGTGCACCACCAGCAACCGTAGCGTTTGTGAAGCTTGTAATACCGCTACTGCCAGAGAAACTATCCTCGCGCACCATAAGCGCAATTGGTGAGAAGGTACGGAGAATAAGCGTTGCGAGCGTGTCGATTGCAAACGTGCCTGAAGTCGTCGATCCACCCACGACCGTTAAATATCCCGGGGTTGGGTTTACGTTTGTCGCATCTCTCGCATACGTTGTAGATGTTGAGTACCCAGATTTACTAGCCGAAATACGATAGTCGGTAGAGGTAGGCGCACCTGGGAGAAGCACTGCGCCTGATACATCAGAGAAGGTCGTGAAATCAATTGCCGGACTTGCAGACGGGTTAGTGATACGTACACTCGCCCCCGATACCGGACTACCAACTGCATTTACTACCGACACTCGAATAGTTCCTCCTCCTGTCGTGGTCTCAATACCATCAGGGGAAATGTTTGAGAGTACTGTGATCTGTCGTTGCTGATTTGCTGCTTGGTATGAAACGGTTACTTTCGCGAGTTTGTAGTCGGTGGTGATTCCGGTCGTATCAGCTGCCCCTATCCCATCAGCCGCATCATCGACATAGACAATATAGGTACGAATGGCAAACACCATGCCTGCATTCGTGCTGGTAGCGTTTTGCGGAATTATGCCTGAAGGAATACCTCCTGAAGTACCAATCTCGTCGTATTCAAGCGAACGAATATATTCCATCTGGCTTTCAGCAATCTCTGTTGCCGCAGCCTTGAGTTTCGCAAGCCCCGATACTTGAAGTGACGCGCGGAGAAGACCAAAGATACCTACAAAAACAACCACAACAAGTGCGATGCCAACAATTACATCGACCAACGTCATACCGCGCATGGAGAAAGAACGCATACGGCTATTCTAGCGTATGAAAAAGTGAACGGGCGCAGCTTTCGCTGCGCCCGTGAGTACTACTACGCTTTCGCGTAGCGAAGCAGTTTGTTTTCGAGATCTTCCACCACGGCCGCGGAGATGGCGAGCGCGAGCCCGCCACCAAACGTGAAGGCGCCCATAATGAGCTGCGCGACTTGCGTCTGCGAGAGCTCGGCGACCACCGTCTGTGCGACCGGCATAAGCATCACGACCGTCCCAAGCATCAGTGCAATGCCCGAGACCGCCATTTTCGTGGAAAGTTTCTGCATCTACTCATTCGTGTCTACTTTCGATTCGGCACCATGCCTCGACACGCCTTCTGTTTATTACTATACACTATATTTACTGATTAGTCAACTCTTAGATACTTGAAGAAAGTGAGTAGATGGGCGAGATCATCGATACCGCAAAGACTCCCACAAAGGCACCAATGAGAAGCATGAGTACTGGCTCAATGATGGTTGAAAGATCTTTTGTTCCCTCTTCCACATCAACCTCATAGTATTCGGCGACCTGTGCAAGCATGCCTGCCACCTGCCCTGTCTCCTCACCCACAGTCATCATTTCACCTACGAAAATTGGATAGAGCTTCGATTTTTCAACAAACGCAGCGGAGAGCGGATCTCCTTTCTTTACGCGCACCCCTGCATCTGCGAGCACTTTTCCAAATGGATTATCTCCTACCACTTCTTCAGCAATCGCTATGGCAGACAACATCTCCACTCCAGAGGAAAGCAAGGACGAAAGTGCGCGAGCAGCACGAGCACTCATAGTTTCTCGCACCAAAGTAGAGACAACTGGAATATGGAGCGAGAGAAAGAGCATAATACTGCCGCCAATCTTAGTCTTGAGGAATCCAAGAATGGAGAGTGTTGCAGCAATGAGTATGGCAAAGACCAAAATCACGTGGGAAGCCATAAAGTCTGAAATAGCAATGATGGTCTTCGTTGCTGCAGGAAGCTCTGCTCCTAGATCATCAAAGGTTGCAGAGAGTGTCGGCACCACATAGATCATCATGAGTACGCCAATAACCACAATCGCAAAGAGAATGATGGATGGGTAGATCATCGCACCTTTGATTTTCTTTTCGAGCGTAAACGCGCGATCCATCTGACGAGCTACCACCTTCAATGAATCAGCCATTGTGCCTGACTCCTCTCCTGCTTTAGTCATAGCAATAAAAAGCTTGCTGAACACATTCTTATGCATGGCGAGTGCCTCATTAAAAGCATCTCCTTTCTTTACGCGCTCCTCAAGATCGCTCACGATCTTCTTAAGCGCTTTGTTTTGACTCTGTCGCTGAATCACCGAGAGCGCTCGTGAGAGTGTGAGGCCTGCACCAAGCATTGCAGAGAGGTTTTTGGTAAACGTGATGCGCTCTTCCGTCTTCACTCCCGAGGTGAGATTTATGTTTGCCCACGCCGGAAGCGCAAACCCCCAACCTCCCTCCTCAAGAGAAATCACCATACCGCCCTGCTTCTCTACTTCGCTATATACAGAGAAACGGTTCGGCGCTTCAATAATGCGCTTCTCCTCCACTCCCGCTTCGCTTTTAACCGTGACGCGAAACTTCATTTCTGAAATCGTAGCATGCACAACCACAAAAATAGTGGTATATTCGCGTCAGACACGAAAGGAGTTTTCATGTCAGCGCATGCGTCTCTTGATATTGCTGATCCGGAATCGTATGGGTCAAGCAAGTCCTATCGCTATTTGGTTTACTATGGATTTTTGGGTCATAAGTACCCAAAACATAGTTTCTTTCTTGAACATACTGGCGGAAGCGCTGTTATATCTCGGCCTGAAAAGATTCGTGGCATGGAAGATATTACTGCTCTCCAGAAACTGATTGTTACTGAACTGAAGAAAACTATATGGTTCTGGAACGGTGCAACCCTGGTTGTTCTTGGGTTCAGCCGTTTTGAAGACTAGAGAAAGGCCCCGCAACCTGCGGGGCCTTTACGCGCTATACTTCCCTGATAGCTATTATCGTAACCTATTCTTCTTATGCCAGAGCCACGTGAATCGTATAATGGTATCTTCTCTTACAAGATTGACGGACTTCCTCGTGTTGAAGTTGACGCTTCAGAGGGCAGCCTCCAGGAGTACGTAACTAAAAAGGGTGAGAAAGGAAAGGTATACACACAAAACGGTAAGGGTTTCGCGCTTGATGAGCATGGATATACACGAGAAGTGACTTCTCAACTCTAATCTAAAAAGGCCCCGCAACATGCGGGGCCTTTTGCTTACAGTTCGACGCTACTGAGTCGTCTTCTCTTCAGGTGGTCGAAGAGAAAGACCATGTCGATAGAACGTCCACACAGAAGGGACGAGTAGTGGCGCTACAGATATGAGCACCACCGTCAGTCGTCTCCCCAGG
>CAYXXJ010000005.1:0-7336 GCA_964469095.1 uncultured Candidatus Saccharibacteria bacterium | reverse complement strand
AGAAAACAACAAGTAGAGCCGTTCTGTGCGGATGATATACCGCAAGCGCGCCAGCGACTGCGAAGGCTGCAATCGTCACTAGCGAAGCTGGTTCTGTTTCGTTCCAGCGCGAAAGCACCGGATCGAGAAAGAACATCACTGCGCCGAAAACGAGCGCGTAGAGTGTTGCAATGACGTGTTTATGCATCATTACGATCTCCTAGGTTGGTGAGTAGTCCAATAAAACTATATCACGTTTTGTATTATTTGCAAGTTTTGAGAGTGAGCCCCTTCTTATTCCGAAACCGCTCGAAGCACCTCCTCAAGTGACGTAAGTCCTTTCGATGCCTTATAGATACCGTCCTCAAGCATGGTAATCATGCCTTCTTTCATTGCCTGCTTTTCTACCTCTTCTGCGGTTGCACCTTTCATCATGAGTTCTCGAAGTGATGATGATACTTGGAGTACTTCGTGAATACCTATACGACTTTTATACCCGTTCTCGCTATCGTTACCCTTTGGTCTATAAAATGGAATTGCATCAAGTTTGGTACCACTCTTTACAAGCTTTTCTTCAAGAAGTGCTTTGAGTGCCGCATCAAAGTGCTCTTCGCCCGCAATCGTATCGCGATCTGCCTTTGACGTAGTGTACTGTTCCTTTGAGTCAGTGAGACGACGTACGAGACGTTGACCAACAATGACGCGAAGGGTTGAGACGAGAAGGAATGGCTCTACGCCCATATCAATAAGGCGAGGAATGGCGCCTGCTGCTGAGTTGGTGTGAATGGTCGAGAGCACCAAGTGACCCGTGAGTGCAGCGTTAATTGCAAGTGCCGCCGTCTCACCGTCTCGAATTTCTCCCACCATGATCACATCAGGGTCCTGACGAACAAGCGAACGAAGTCCTGAAGCAAACGTAAACCCAATCGCAGGATTCACTTGGGTCTGATTCACCCGCTTCATTTGGTATTCGATTGGATCCTCTACTGTAGAAATGTTTACGTCTGGCTGATTCAAGATATCGAGGATCGTATAGAGCGTGGTCGTCTTTCCTGATCCGGTAGGGCCTGAAACCAAAATAAGGCCGGTTGTTGCTTTCGTTGCCTTATGAATACGCTCAAGTCCTTCTCCATGGAACCCGAGTGCTTCAAGCGTAAATCCTTCCCCGGTCTCACGAAGAAGACGCATAACTACCTTCTCACCATAGTAGGTAGGAAGGAGTGAAACTCGGAATGACACCTTCTCTGCTTCGGTCTCCATTTTGAAACGACCGTCCTGAGGGAGACGCTTCTCGTCGAGCTTTAGGTTTGCAAGCACCTTAAGACGGGCGGTAATGCCTGGCGCTGCAACTTTCGGTAGCGTCATAGCGTCATGAAGGAGTCCGTCGATGCGATAGCGCACCAACACTTCCATCTCCATTGGTTCAATGTGGATGTCGGAAGCTCCTTGCGTAATAGCGTGGCGAAGCAGCGTATCAACGATACGAACAATCGGGAGATCCTCCGCCATCTTCTTCAGGTCATCTCCTGATACCTCTTCCCCACTCGCGTCTTTGACGATATTGATCTTCCCTGCCTCTCCTGCGATAAGGTCACCGAACTCTTCTTTGAGAGACTTCTGGTATTGAAGGAGTGCACCTTTAATAGACTCTTCGTCAGTGAGGCGCGCGACAATCTTTAGCCCGGTCTTTTTCCCTACTGACTCTATAGCCGGGAGGTCCTCAGTATCGAGCATCGCCACCTCAAGCTGCCCATTCTCTTTCTTATACGCAATGATGCTGTGGGTTCGGGCGATTGGCTCTGGGATAAGGGAGAGAATTTCTATCGGTACCTTACGATCTTTGAGATTCACAAATGGCACCCCGAGCACATACCCTTTAATACGACGAAGTGCGTCGGTAGTGAGCGCACCTTGCGCAAGCAAGATGTCTCCTATCGACTGCTTCTTTTTCTTCGCTTCTTCTTCTGCAGCCTCAACATCTTTTCTCGGGACAACACCCGAGTCGAGAATAAATGCTTTGAGTTCTTTTTCCGCAACTTTCATAACTAGGCAAAGTATAACGCGCCGATGCTCATGCATCGGCGCGTATCTACTAACTTCGTGGTGCGTATCCAATTTCTGAACGCAACACGTCTCGAATAGCCATCAAGACATCGTGTCCGGGGTCAAACGCCTCATAGGGAGCGTAGTTCTTTCCGAACTGGTAGTCGATGAATTTCTTCCCACAAAACTCTGGCGCGTCGTGGTAGCGAGGAATGAAGTGCATGTGGGCATGCCCTCGATGCACCGTAACCTCGTTTCCAAGCCACGCATAGTTAATGAGATCTGGTTTCCAGAGCTTCCGCACTGCATGTGAATGCTTATGTACTAGGTCGTCGAGGTTTTCTCGCTCGTCGGCCGACAATAGCTCATAGCGATGCAGGTCAACATGTCGATCACCAAGCCATGCGTAGCAGCGACCAAGATAGCGCTGATCGGCATGGAGATAGAGTCGCCAAGGCCGATACTCCGAAATCAAGAAGTGTACGTACTGAGGAGACTGAATCAGTTCCCGCTCCGCTCCTTTTGAGAGTGGTGGAAGTTCTAAAGGCATAGAGCCCTCCTTTCGTTTGCTTCCTTCCCCACCCTACACCACCTGCTGCGCTTGACGCAAAACGTCTTTCACGGTATGCTTTCTGTACTTGAAAGGTCCGCTGTGCGCGGGCCCTTCTTTTACGAAAGACATACATATCCCATATGCTAGATCTCAAAACCATTCAGTCAGTGCTCGGTGAATTCGAAGACCGAGGCATTACCAAAGAGACCATGATCGACGCTATTGAAAGCGCGATGGCTACTGCGTACAAGAAAGAGTACGGCAAACGCGGTCAGGTCGTGCGTGCGGCGCTTGATATGAACACTGGTACGGTTGAGTTTGAACAGGTAAAGACGGTGGTGGACGACACCATGGTTCGGTTCCCTTCTCCTGAAGAAGAAGCGGCACACGAAATGCCTGCTCATCACCCACACTTTGATCGTGAAGAAGAAACTCCTGAGGGCGAGCTTCCTCGCTATGACGCTGAGAAGCACATCCTTCTTGAAGACGCTCGCCGCATCCGTAGAGATGCAGAACTTGGGTCAGAGATTATCTTCCCGCTTGAGCCACAGGATGACTTCGGCCGTATTGCTGCACAAACTGCTAAGCAGGTCGTGATCCAGAAGATTCGTGAGGCCGAGAAGCTCTCTATCCTTGATGAGTTTGGCACCAAGAAGGGTGAAATTGTCTCAGGTATCGTGCAGCGCGTTGAGCGTGGGTCACTCTTTATTGACCTTGGACGCGCAACCGGCGTGATTCCGTACGAGGAACAGATTCCAGGTGAACGCTATCGTCCTGGAGAGCGTATCCGTGCCTACCTTGGTGCGGTTGATGAAGGATTCCGCGGTGTCTACCTTCGCCTCTCACGTGCAAATCCAAAGTTTGTCGTAAAGCTCTTCGAGCTTGAGGCTCCTGAGCTTGCCTCTGGCGCTATCGAGGTGAAGAACATTTCACGCGAACCAGGTGGTCGCACGAAGATCGCTCTTGGTTCACTTGATCCGCATGTTGACCCTGTTGGCTCCCTTGTGGGTCAGCGTGGTGTTCGTGTCTCGACCGTTATGAGCGAGCTTGGTGGCGAACGCATCGACATCATTGAATGGTCTGACGACGCAAAGAACTACATTAAGGAAGCACTCTCTCCTGCGTCCGTGCTTGAGGTAGAGCTAAACGAAGCAGAGCACCGCGCTACGGTTTCAGTTGCTGCTGATCAGCAGTCACTTGCAATTGGTCGTGGTGGTCAGAACGTACGCCTTGCTGCACGCCTTACTGGCTGGAACATTGATATCAAACCAGTCGGCGGTACTGAGGAAGACGTGGTTGCTGATGCAACACCAAACGACACTGACTCTCCTGCTGAAGAAGCTGCGGTTACCCCTGAGGAAATGCCTTCTGAGGTAGTCAAAGATGACAGCATTACTGCTACTGAGCTTCCTGCTGAGGAAGAGCTCACTAAGGGTGAGGATGGTGCTGATTCAAAAGTAGAAGACGCTGAGTCTCGCGACGCAGCATAGTACACTCGTCACTATGGCTGACTACAATACCCTCTACACCCCGGGCGATCTGGACGCAAAAGTTATTACGACTGTTGTTGAGATTCCAAAAGGTTCTATCCTAAAGATTGAATACAACCGTACGAACGGTACCTTCGAACTCGACCGCGTTGAACCAGAAATCTTCGCCAAGCCTTCAAACTATGGCTTCATTCCTGGCACTAAAGAAGAGGACGGAGATGAGCTTGATACGCTCCTTGTTACTCCTGAACCAGTACCAACAGGCGTTGTCGTAAAGGCGCGTATTCTTGGTGTTCTTAACTTCGAGGATGATAGCGAGAAGGATCATAAGATCATCTGCGTACCTGAAGACGATCGTGATGGCGGTAACCGCGTCCAGTCGCTTGAGGACCTCGGCGAACAGTGGAAGGCAAAGATCGAGTATCACTTCAATACCTATAAGGATCTGAAGAAGCGCGGCACTACCAAGGTGCTTGGCTACGGAGGCCCTGATGAAGCGGTTGCGGTCATTAAAGACTGTATCGCTCGCTATAAAGGAGCCTAAGGAGTAATCCTCACAAACCCCGGCACAGTAACGTGCCGGGGTTTGTCATATAAGAGATACAGAACTCGTCATATACTAGTGGTATCCCGATTCGGGCCCTTATTCTCATAACGTCTATGTATGAAGCAGTATCTTGTTCCCGTATTCGCGCTCGCTGCCCTTCTTATCGCCTCCCCGGTGCTTGCTGAGGACGGGGGCAAGGAACGCCCACCTTTTTATAAAGATGCTCTTGAACGAGCTGAGCTTCGCAAGGGCCAGCTTGAAGAGCGCGGTGAACTCTTTAGGGAAAATAAAGAAGAGCGTCACGATCTCTTTGATGACCACAAAGAAGCGCGCAAGGCCCTTATGGGAAGTTCAACCCCTGAGGAGCGACAGGCGCTCTTTAAGGAACACCAGGAAGAACGCCATGCGCTCTTTCTAGAAAATAAAGATGAACGTCACGATCTCTTTGAAGAAAACAAAGGCGAGCGACGTGAACTCTGGAAAAGTCAGTGGGAAGAACGCAAAGAGTGGTTTGCTTCTTCAACTGACGCATGGAAAGAGAAGTTCTCCGAACGCTTCACTAAGCGTGCTGACTTCTTTGCTCAGCTCTTCGGCAAAATGCTTGAGCGCCTTTCAGGTATTGCAGACCGTATCGAAGGTCGCATTGCTGAGCTTGAAGCAGATGGTGTAGATGTGTCAGACGCCGCAGCAAAACTTGAGGCTGCTGATGCAAAGATTGCCGACGCTGCAGACGCGGTAGACACTGCAGTAGATGCGATAGAAGAAGCACTTTCTTCTGAAGATCCAGCCGGCGCACTCGAAGCAGTGAAGGAAGCAAAGGATTCCGCAAAGGCTGCACTTCGCGCTGCGCATGAGGCACTTAAGGAAGCGGCACTTGCTCTTCCTAAGAAGGACGAGAGTACTGACGAATAAGCTACACTCTTCTTCATGGATACCACCCCAGCACCAGCCCCTTCCCCTATGACGCCAGGGGGAGATAAGCCAAAAACTTCGTACGGCGCAATTGTTGGCCTCTTGATCATTGTTGCTGCAATCGTGATTGGCGCCCTCTACTTCCTTAAAGAGCGCGTCGGTGACGGCATGTATCAGGATCCAAACGATCTCTCTGCTCAGGGAACCTCTACCGCTCCTGAAGATATTCAGGCAGACCTTGATGCTCGTTCTTCAGATGACTTTGATCGCGAAATTGATCAGGCGTTTGTCGACATGGAAGCTGAGCTTCAGGCGCAATAACAACTTCGTACACAAAGCCGCGTGCCTTTTGGCACGCGGCTTTGTTTTCTGTTACCATTCGTCTCATTATGGCTACTTCACCCCGCGCATCTATGCTTGTTCCCATGGTTATTGAAAAGTCTCAGTTTGGTGAGCGTGCGTACGATATCTACTCTCGCCTTCTTAAAGAACGCATCATCTTCCTCTCAGGTGGCATCGAAGACGATATGGCCAACCTTATCGTTGCCCAGCTTCTCTTCCTTGAAGCAGAAGATCCAAAGAAGGACATCTCCCTCTACATCAACTCTCCGGGTGGCTCAGTCACTGCAGGTCTTGCGATTCTTGACGCTATGAACCACGTAAAGCCATCGGTCTCAACGGTAGTGGTTGGTATGGCTGCAAGCGCTGCTGCGGTTATTCTCTCTGCAGGTGAAAAAGGGAAACGCTTTGCCCTTCCAAACGCTGAGGTCATGATTCACCAGCCGTGGGGTGGCGCACAGGGTCAGGCAACGGATATTGAAATCACCGCTAAGCACATCATTGCAACGCGCGAGCGCTTGAATAAGATTCTTGCAAAGAATACTGGTCAGCCACTCGATAAGATTGAAAAGGATGTAGATCGCGACTACTTCATGATGGCAGACGAAGCCAAAAAGTACGGCATTGTCGACACGGTGTATAAAAAATAAGTAGCGGGCAAAAGAAGCGGCGCGGATCCTAGGATCCGCGCCGTGTTCGTTATTTACTTCCTGCGCGACAGTCATCGCGATACTGAAGACCTGCAAGATAGTCGCTAATTGCTTGTGAATCATCGGCCTCTCGTTCGGTAGGTGCTCGAGTGGGTTTCTTTGCGAGCGGTTTTGCTCGTTTTCCAAACTGCACGGCACCCACAGATTGTCCGGGATGTTCTTTGGCGGTTCGCTTCCACGCAAGACGTGCTTGCATCGCTCGCGTACCGTCAGTTGCACGGGCTGCACGCTGACGAAATAGTAGTTGTGCGTCAGGTGCAATCTCACGAATAATGACTTGTACGTTTTCCCGGTTTAACCCGGAACCGAGCATACTTTTCGTGAGTGGTGGTGCATAGGTTTTTGCGAGTGTCTTGATGACTTTGTCGTCGCTTTTGCCTTCGCGCATGCACGAGACAATCGCGGCGATGAAGTCACGATCAAGCCATGACCATTCTTTTTTCGCTGTCATACCTACTCCCTTTCGTAGAACGTCTGACGTATTGTATAGCGCCGACACGCTTCATTGTCTATAGGAAAACGGCGCGGAACATATTCCGCGCCGTTAGTGTTAACTGACTGTTGGTCCGTCGGTGCCGGCAGCGCTTGCAAACGCTACTCGTGCACGTTTTTTACGCCGCAACCAGTACTCTCTCCTCTGGAAATCGTTGTTGATCGAGATGATTTGAAACAACTCCCATCCGAGAGACCCAAGTCGTGCAAGTTCTTGATCGAGACTGACGTCGCGCGTTTGAGATCCTTCTTTTCGCGGAGCGTCGAGAGT
>CAYXXJ010000004.1:6972-17721 GCA_964469095.1 uncultured Candidatus Saccharibacteria bacterium | reverse complement strand
TATCCACGAATGGCAGTGATAGGAGCGCGAAGTTGGTGGGAAGCTATAGAGAGGAATTCACTCTTTAGGCGATCAAGTTCCGTAAGACGATCATTTGCAGCCTTGAGGTCTTTTGCAAGTTTTTCAATATGTTCACGTTGTTCAATCTCTCGCTTTACGCTTCTAATGAGCATGAAGCCGATAACAACAGTGAGAATAAGAGTCAGTGCAACAAGTATGCGATTCAAATCGCTAGTAACAAATGCAAATTCCGATGCCAGAATAACTACAAGCGCGCCTATAAGTGCCTGAGCGGCAAATAGACCAATATTAAAAGCTCGATAACGGACAATCAGATATGAAAGCACTCCAAGAAATACAGGTACCCCAAAAAGACCATACTGGCCTATGGTCCAGCTATAGTCACCAAAAAGAGTTAGATCGCTAAAGAAGCTACCGAGTATATTTCCGAATGCAAAAGACAGGAGAAAGAGAACAATTCCAGCTGTGACGGTAAAGATTTGTCTACGCTCAGATCCTGGTTTTCCGGTCAGATAACGTGATACACCAAACCAGATTATCGACAGTATGTATAGAAGTTCGATAATGTACCCGTAGTAGACAGCAATACCTTCTATTGCGTCGCGGTCGCAGTTTGTGAGATCAAATCCAAGGAGTGTGAAATGTGTTGGTGCAAAAAGAATTGTAGGAATGAGAGGTATAAAGATGGCTAATTTTGTTGTAAAAGAAATATCGCGACCGTCTATGTAGGTATAGATAAAATAAAGACTAAATGCATATACAAACGGTTCTACAACATTAATTACCGTCCAGAAAAACATGGTGTACGACGGAAACTCAGTTGCCCAAAGAATAAGATCGCCTATCAACCAAATAGCAAGGAATCCTAGTATAGAAAGCAATACTCGAGCAGAGAGATTTCTTGGATTTTTAAGTATCACAAACGCCCCAAGAACCACTGAAGCTATGAGTGGTACTAGATGGGAATAATAGATTAGCGGATCGAATACATTTTCTGAAATTAGCAGAAATTTCGATACACCCCACTCGCACGCAGTAATATACTCAGTGAGATTGGGGTTCATAGGCTTAAGTACTGACGTACGTCAAACGGATCAGGCACCTCTTCTTCCGAGGTGTATACGGTAAAATCACCAGCAACTATGTATCTATAGTAACTTGCTCCGATTGAAACGGTAAAAAGAGCAACAAAGACAAAGAGTAAGATCCAAGATTTAACCATGCTGATGTTTCAAATATACCTTTTTGAAGTAATTTGAAACATATGGAAGGTAGCTTTCAAACTGACTGCGAGGTAGGAAGTGTACTGAGCGTATTTCACCACGACAGTTACGTTCCTTACAAGCGCAAAGCATTTTCCAACGAGGATCGCCCTCAATAGTTGAGTAATCAATAGTTACTTCATCACCTTCTTTTAGATCACGAAGTGCGACAAGGGTAACTTTACCTTTGATACCAACCGATGGATTGCAAGAGTGGTTCAAAAACTTGTATGGTTTTGCAGGGTCAATCCACTGATCTTTGGCAACGCCTACCCAGTCAGGGTTATCAAGTGCGTCTTTCTCATCAGCGTTTACCTTAAACATCATTTTACCCTTGATGCGGGCTACGATTTCTCCCTTTTTCACGTTCTCGCCGATATTGACGCCAAGACCGTGAATATTACTTGTGCAGGTGTATATGTGCTTCATGGCACGTAGTAAGTTTATTTTACCAGAAAATTGAGACTTGTCTGTAATGTCCCCATATGTTGGGGAGTATGAAAGCGGCGCTCAAAAGAGCGCCGCTCCGCCAAAAAACACGGTCACAGTCATGACTGCGTGCCAGGCGAGATAGTGGAATGGTGTATTTTGACTTCTTTTCGTGCTTTCTTTGTCGACTTCCCCGTCCTTTATGTCAGCCCGAAGACCAACACAAAAGTACTGCAGGAAGTAGGCGACGGTCCAGAGTGCCCAAGGAAGAAGGGTCTCTCCCGTTGGATCTGCAAACGTCGCAAGCATGATGGGCACAAAGCTCAGGAAGATGTCCAGCTGAAAAAAGCCGTCCACCACCCCAAGGCTGCGCTTTCGAAACAGAAAGCAGATGAACACCACAAAGATGTCCAGCACTGCAATCGCGAAATCGCGCAACATGTCGCCATCTAGGACGAAGTACTCTTCCGGTGTGAGCCAGAGTTTGTACCCTAAGAGTCCTAGAATGGAAAACATCCCGATGGCGCAGACCATATTCAGAAAGACCTTTGCCCAGTCTCCTGCGATCTCGCCATACACCCACAGAGCAACCACGGTTCCCAAAGCCCAGAGGCTCCAAGATACGAGATTGGTGTGGATTGTATCGTTCCATATGCCATACGCATAAAGCGCGTAGCCTATGCCGTGAATCGTCCCCGCGAGGAGACTGAGCCACAGCCCAATACGCCATTTGGCTTGTTGCTCCAAAGCAACCTCCTCTATCTGTTGTACTGCAGCACCAATTAGCTGCGTAAGAAGATTATATCACACTCTAAATAAAATGCAAGTATAGACAAAGTAGCTAGAAAAATTTATTGTAAATACGGAAGTTGGAGGGTTCTCCATCGTTCCAGGAGTGGTCAAATGATGCCACTAAAACCCTTGTCGTGGAGGATTACCGCGACCATCCCGGAGAAGCCAAAACTCTTCCCCGGACGAAGTCTCGGAAGCAGTAGTTCGCAAAGCTGCCAACGAAGCAATCGAAGCAGTGTCAGTAAGAAAAGCTGAACTGTGCACGGAGCACGATTGTAAAATCGTGCTCCTCTCTTTTTAGGGATTTCCAAAACCAGATTCAATATATATATCGTAGAGTGGTAATTTAGTTAATTCTAGCCAGGAAGTTTGAGGATGACCCAAAAGATACGTTTTTACGATATGGTATCCAATTGAATAACCGGTCCACCGTGCATACTCTGAAGACCCAAAAAATATCTCTTCGTACAACTCAAAGCTCTCATCATCCAAGAGAGGCGAAAGTTCCGAGATACGTTTTTCCGCTTCATTTTCTGTTAGTGCAATAGACCAGGGAGAGGGCCTGCCACCGACAACTGATTCTCTAAATACATCAGCAAGGCCCTCAAACACCATGCTCTCGACCAGCTTCCCTGAATATTCATGGAAACGCATAAATACTGCATGGTGGTACTCGTGGCAGAGGGTTTCAATGAGAGATGTGTCAGAAAAACCTTCGGGACTTAAATATATATGTATCGTATTGATATAGGGGGTATAGCCAGTGGTTCCTTCAAAATCATTTTCTCGAGCACCATCGAGCCATGGAAATATGTTTACTCGTACGGCACCTTCGACAGCAAGTGCTTGAGCACATTTTTCTGTATACATTTCTATTAATTTTGCTATTCGAACACGCTCTTCTTCAGGTAGGACGGGTAGTGCCGTTACGTCTTTACGACTAGAGAATTTACTCTCTAGGTACTGTTGCAATTGAGCTTGTTCAGCAAAACCAGCATACCCTGTCTCCTCCTCATCTGGGATCTGACAGGCAATGCTTTCGATAATTTTTGCGAGAGGAGCTGAGGGGTCCTCAGGGTATCCAAAAAAAACCTTGGAATATGGCATATATTTAATTGTAGCAGCAAAGGAAAGGAGGCGCACAAGGCGCCTCCTGAGACCAGGTTACGTATACGGGTGTGGGAAAGAAGACCTTTCCCTGCGCATACTACGTTCAGATCTATATAGTTCTAATCGTTTCATGCCCCACGGCTCTTCTCCGTAACCAAAGCTTATGGGGACCAAGCCGGGAATGATAGATCTTAGGATATGTAAGCCTGCGTTCCCGCCTAACTCATCTGGCAAGTAAAGAGGTACCGTTATTAGACGTAACCCTTTTAATTCAAGATTTGAAAGAAGGTCGGCCCATGTCCTGCAAGAATTCTTTCCGATTTCTTCCATCGCGATACTTTTATGGCTGATTTTGTGAAAGTCAGCCATACGAAAATAGCGTGGATCACCATAGAGTTTGTCGTGATCTTCTGGTGAATTGACAGAGTTCGGATCGATTTTAGGAGAACTTCCATGACTCAATCGATACAGCACACTTGATTCTACCTCCATAAGCGCATGGCTGATGGCGGCGGCGGGATCAAAGTTCGCTGCACCCGAGCAGGTCGTATAGTTATGATGTTCGCTCTGAGCGAAGACCAATATACTCGGCGCAAGATCCAGAGACACATCTTTTATGTGAATCTCGAATCCTGCGCTTTTGAGACGATCAATTCGATTTCTGAGATTATCAGAGAGCGAATTTTCGAGAATTTCATCCGTTATTAATCGATTGAGATGGCAAATCATGAACGAATCTCGTTCGACAAGTTCAAGTACGCCATTTTGAAGAGCCACGGTTCTTTCGGGGTGTGCCGCAACTCCAGAAGAATTCGCGTGTGTATAACGCGCGTAGCTTGGTGTGTACGGGTAAAACACCTGATCTGCAAGAATCATCACACTTGATCCGGTTCGTTCATCTCGCCCCTCTACCCATTCGTAGATGTAATCTGGGTTAAATGGTGTGAACGGGAATGTTGATTCTTTATATTGCCAATCTTGGTACGCAACGATATTTTCGGGGCGCACTGTGTCGTTTAGTTGAGAGATGGTCGCTGGAATGGTGCGTCCTTCAGAATATCCGCATGACGCCCATTCGCGAGCTTCCGAACTGGCTTTTGTGTATGCCATGCTTGGTGAAGCAGAGCGTCCACACGACCAATCTTTGTTTAACCCATTAGTGACTCGAGCGTATGCCATCGCAAACGGAGCCCGATACTCTTCAGTACTCATTACGCTCCATTCAACGGTAAGGCATGGGTCTGTTCGTTCTTTCTCTTCACACTTATGTCCAAGAAAGACACTAGTTAGTGGAGTTGAAGTTTCGGGAAGCTTTAGTACAGCATTAAGCGATTCTTCTATGAATCCGCCTATTTCTACTGTCGATAAGCCAAGTGCAAGCGCAGATATGTGCACATTTTGTGCCGCATGACCCGCTTCAAGTACTGTGTATAGTACCCCGCGATTTCCGTATTTCTTGCATGATTCTTCGAATACTCCGCTGATTACAAGTACCGCTGCCGGTCCCTGGACATCAAGCATTAGTGGATCTGCAAATGCATGCATAAACTCATATATATCGTCGTTAATGAGAGACAACCCAACAACCATTGGTGATGGTGATGATATCCGATAAATACCCGGACGAATGTCTCCAATCTGACGAAATATCGCTACGGAAAGCGTTAGGGGGAACAAAGCCCCTCCCGAAGGTGTCGTTCTGTGGCCTAGGGTAGTTTTTCCATATGCACCCCAAAGCAACTGCTTCAGTTCGTCTTCGGTTAATGGTACTTCCGAAAAGGTTCGTGTTGAGACACGTTCTTTTAGAAGTGCACTAACTGTTGAATCCGACTTCACCTCAAGTGCAATATCAGGGGTAATAGTTGCGTCTCGTTCATCAGCTTCTCGAACAAAAGCGCGAATCATCTCTTCATCAAGCTTTGGAACATTTGCTGAAGGATTATGCGTGTATTGCCACACATTGCTTACGTACGATGTTCCGTCAATAATTGCGCCGCAACCACGCAGCTCATTTATTAGACGTTCAATGTCGCCACGCTCCCAGAATTTTCCGGTCTCATGAAGAATTTCTTCGAGGTTCCTTGTACCGTTACAAAGCTGAACGATCTTACGGATAGCCTCTCCATCGATATCGATACGTAGATGTTTGTTATGCAGATAGAATTCCGCATAATCCTTTTCAATAACACAAGAACACCCAAGAACTGGGATGAATTCTTTTTTCATCTATTTTCTCCAAAAAGTTCAGCCGCGTGTGCGGCTTCTGATCTGATTATGTCATACTTTTTTCGGAACGCAATTTTTACGACACATCCAAAAACTTAAGCGAAAACCCTGTGAAAATAAGCGGTGCACCAAGGATAATTGCCACATCTCCGAGCACCAGAGACGCAAGTAGGAGGAAGATACCTACGATGATGAGTGTGTTTCGAAACCCCATAGCTCTAGTATATACCGCTACTCAGTAATGAAGCCGCCCGCCTGATGATTCCAGAGATCGGCATATATGCCTCCCTTTGCAATAAGTTCATCATGTGATCCGTCTTCAATAATCCTGCCTTGATCCATAACCACAATGCGATCCATGGCACGAAGGGTGGAGAGGCGGTGAGCAATCGCAATCACGGTGCGGTTCTCCATAAGCTTATACAGTGCTTTTTGAATCGAGGCCTCTGATTCAGAATCAAGCGCTGAAGTAGCTTCATCAAGAAGCAAAATAGGGGCATCTTTAAGAATTGCTCGCGCAAGTACGACACGCTGACGCTGACCACCTGAAAGCTTCACACCGCGTTCCCCTACCAAGGAGTCCTATCCTTCAGGTAAGGAATCAATAAACTCGTGTGCTTGTGCAGCTTTTGCGGCCTCAATTACCTCATGTAGAGATGCATGTGGCTTGCCATAGGCAATATTGTCTTTAATCGAGCGATGGAAGAGCATAGGATCTTGTGGTACTACTGCAATTGCTTCACGAAGACTTTCCTTAGTCACCTTCCGAATATCCTGTCGATCAATAGAGATAGAGCCATGCCCAACGTCATAGTGGCGAAGAATAAGCTTCATGAGTGTTGATTTTCCTGCGCCACTCTTCCCCACGAGCCCTACGCGCTGCCCCTTTGGAATAGAAAGAGTGAAGTGTTCGAGTACCTTCTGTCCTTCGTAGCTGAAGGAAATATCATCAAACTTAAGTGCTGCGTACTCAATAGCCAGTGGCTGTGCGTCTGGTGTGTTCGCAATGCCGTACGGCACCACAATGTCGTCTAGTCCTTCCTGGATGACGCCCCAACGCTCAGAGAAGTTAGTAATGGTTTGACCAATAAAAGCAATACGATCTTGAACGAGATAAACGATAGTGAGAATAAGCACGACGTCTCCCGGAGTCATCGTCCCCTCAATCATGAGGTAAATCGACCCAAGAATCATAAGGGCCACAAAGAGCGCCTGCACAATACTGTTCGTAAGCAAAATAAGATCACTAAAGATCCAGTTCTTCATACCTGCAATACGACGCGCATGTTCAAGGCCCTGAAGACGCTTCATTTCGTAGTCACGGCGCGCGTACTCGTGTACGGCGTTTACATTCCCCAGCATATCGATTGAGGCACCTGAAACCTTTGTTTCTGCCCGCTCAGCAGCTACCGCCCACGACACACGTTTCCTTGCTACATAGAGGTTAAACGGCACAATGACCAGAATCCAGACAAGAAACAGCACCGCAAGCGAAGGACTTGCTGAAAACGCCATTACAAAGCTTGCTGTCACTGTGACTGCAAACCCACCAAACTGCCAGAGTATCTCGGTAGAGATATCGCGCATGCTGCTTGAGACGCTGTTGATTTTGCTTCCAAGAGAACCCGTGAACCTACTCGCAAAATATCCATGACTATGTTCCGAGACATAGGAAAGCAGGGTGTTTCGTGCGGTCGAGCGTGCCCCCGTTGCCCAGAGCGCAACTCCAAAAGACGCTGAGCGCCAGATGATGACTGAGACTGCCGAGGCAGCAATAAAAAAGAAAGCAGCATGCCAGACTGGTGCGGGATCTCCGGTGGTTGCATAGGTTTGTGCTGAATCAACAATCAGCTTAAAGGCATACGGAACAAAAGTGGCAATGGTTCCTGAAACAATCACGCAAAGAAACGCATAGATCATTGCGGGTCTATACGGACGAGAAACATGCCACCAGAACCCAAGCGGGTTGGTCGTGGGAGGAGCTTCCTTCAGCCAGCGTGTCTCTATACGTTCAAACATGTATTAACGTGCAAGGAACCACAAACCAATCATAGGAGCGACAAACCAATAGAAGAAGTATCCTTCAGGCTCAAAAAGCTGATTCAGAGGTTCGGAGAACGTGTAAATATTCGAGATATCAAACACATGGTATCCAAGTGCCATAAGGAAGGTGGCTGCAAGAAGCGAGAGTGGGAGACTCTGGAAAATAGAGAGTCTTCCATACTGTGATGGGGTCAATCGCAGCGTAAGCATTAAAGGTCCTGCAGTTGCTATTGCAAAGAGAAGCACCGCAAGCGCAGCGCTTACAAGCGGTGTTGCGCCTATGCCAATCACCGCGTCCTTATATGGAAAGACAATATAGAGCGCGTAGCCAATATAGAGCGCAAGATTAAACGCAATCAGAACGGCACCACCCTTACGCATAGTGAACATGTAAATCACCACCGTCAGTATGATGACGGCAATAAAGTTACCAAGCCAGAGCCATGCGTCAGCACCAAAGGCGGTCGCCGTCTGTCCTACCTCTATAAATGAAGCTTCAAAACCCTCCATCCCTACATTCTACCCCACTCTTAGAGCCCTTCTGACTTCAATTCTTCAATAGCGCGTTTTCCTTTTGCAGAAAGCTTCTTTGGAAGCGTAACAGTGACGCGAATCAAGAGATCGCCAGCTCCTCCTTCCGGGTACGTAACGCCCTTGCCACGAAGACGAAGCGTCTCTTCTGCCTTAGTCATTGGAGGCACTTTTACTTCAAGCACTTTATCCTCAATTGTCGTAACAGAAACGGTAGTTCCAAGAAGCGCGTCGGTAAGTTTCACTGGAAGATTCATAACGAGGTTCGCGCCGTCTTTTCTAAAGACTGGGTGTGGATGTACGTGCACCTTTACATACAAATCGCCAGAGATACCTGCTTTAGCTGCCTCACCACGCCCTGGCATACGAATCATCTCCCCATCATCAATACCTTTAGGTATATCGAGCTTTACCTCCTCTTCCTTTCGAAGGAGTCCGTGGCCCGCGCAGTCTTTACACTTCTCTTTAGGGACCTGACCCTGACCGTCACAGGAAGGACAGGTGCGCACACTCGTAAAGGCGCCAAGAGGCGAGTTACGGGTCTCATGGATCTTCCCAGCACCATTACATGATTTACACGCCTCAACACCAGCACCAGGCTTTCCACCTGTCCCCTCACAGGTATCGCACTTACCTACTTTTGTAATAAGGACCGAGCGCTTGCCGCCAAGTATAGATTCCTTAAACGACACCTCAACATCTATTGAAATATCGCGGCCACGACGTACACGTCGCCCTCCTCCTCGTGCGCCTCCGAACATGTCACCGAAGAGGTCTCCAAGATCAAACTCCATACCTTCAGCACCACCAAACTGACTGAAATCAAAGCCACCCATATTAGGGTTTCCTCCTCCAAACGTCTGTCCATACGAGTCATCCTCACGACGCTTCTTTTCGTCGCCGAGTGTTGCGTATGCCTCGGTAATCTCCTTAAACTTCGCCTCGTCCCCTCCTTTATCAGGATGGTATTTCTGCGCAAGCTTACGGAAGGCCTTCTTGATGTCTTCCTTGGTGGCCTTCTTTTCAACCCCGAGAATGTCGTAGTAGTTCTTAGCCATGTAGGCGTGAGTATACGCTTTGAAAGAGTGATGTGCAAAAACGGCGCGGACCAAAGTCCGCGCCGCTCTGGTAGCGCTTAGCTGCCGCCGAAAAAGACCAGGATCAGGACTGCGCTTATGAGGGCGCATACGATGCCGCAAGCGATGAAGCCGGCGACAAAGATGCCTGAAATATCATAATCTCCGCCGCGACCCGAGAAAGCTCGAATCGCTTGTCGGAAGAAAAAGAATCCTGGAATCATCGGAATGAGCATCAGCGCGAGGTAGAAGTAGCCGAGCGCGTTCAAGTGCGACACGGTTTCAATGACGTTGTTGATGACGTCCATGAGTATCACCTCCAGCTTTTACAGGAACAACCCTGTAGTTCACCTGTTAAATAATGTATCACATTATTATGTATTTGTCAATATATAGCAAAACGCCCGCGATACGTATCGCGGGCGCTTGTTCTGTAGTTAGGTGAGCCAGTAGACGCGTTTTTCTCCAAGGGGTCGGTAGTCCCTTTGATAGAGTCGGCTGCGAATCGTGCGGTTCTTTTCAAGAGCACAGAGTGCTGTTGCAAAGTCCTCAAGACTCGGTACAGAACCAACTTTCACTTTCTTCGCCTTCGCAGCATCGCGAAGACGTTTCAGTACGCGACTACGGATCTGGTCATACGTCAGTTTCTCGTTTACGGCTCTTTTCAGAACCTGAACGATCTCTTCCGTAAGTACCTGCATGCGTAGCCTCCCAATAAGAACAAGCGGTCATCATGCGCTTGTTCTTATATAAGTCAAGCCCCGCAGAAGCGGGGCTTGTACCTTATTCTTCTTTCGGCTTTTCCGTAAATTCAGCGTCAGTAGTTCCTGCCTCAGGCGGAGTCTGTGGTGCACTTCCCTCTTGCTTCATCATGGTCTCGCCAATCTTTTGCATAGAGGTAGAGAGTGCTTCAGCAGCAGTTTTAATAGCATCAGCATCTTCTCCTTCGCGTGCCTTGCGAAGATCACCAATCTTCTCTTCCACGTCTTTCTTCACATCCTCACCGATCTTGTCCCCTGCGTCCTTAAGCGCTTTCTCGGCGGTATATACCATCTGCTCAGCCATGTTCTTGGTTTCAACGAGGCTCTTGCGCTTCTCATCATCTGCAGCGTGCGCCTCTGCGTCTTTCTTCATACGCTCAATATCAGCGTCTGAGAGTCCGGTCGAGCCTTCAATACGGATCGACTGTTCTTTGCCGCTCGTCTTCTCTTTTGCCTTCACGGTCAAGATACCGTTACTGTCTACGTCAAACGTAACCT
>CAYXXJ010000004.1:0-6962 GCA_964469095.1 uncultured Candidatus Saccharibacteria bacterium | reverse complement strand
ACGAGGTGCAGGTGGAATACCATCGAGATTGAAACGGCCGAGTGATTTATTGTCAGCACTCATAGCGCGCTCACCCTGCGTCACGTGAATCTCTACCGATGTCTGGTTATCACTAGCAGTTGAGAAGGTTTGGCTTCGTGAGGTTGGCACCGCAGTGTTTCGCTCAATGAGCTTTGTTGCCACGCCTCCCATGGTTTCAATAGAAAGCGAAAGCGGAATCACATCAACAAGGAGAATATCCTTTACGTCACCCTGGAGAATACCTGCCTGGATAGCAGCACCAATAGCTACCACCTCATCAGGGTTCACGTCACGGTGTGGCTCTCTGCCAAAGAGCTTCTTCACTTCTTCCTGAATCTTTGGCATGCGGGTCTGGCCACCAACGAGAATCACTTCGTTAATCTCTGAAGCCTTAAGGCTCGCTGCTTCAAGCGCACGCTTTGTAATCTCTATAGAGCGAGAGACGTATTCATCAGAGAGGGACTCAAGCGTTGCGCGAGAGATCTTCAAGAGAAGATGCTGTGGCGTACCGTCAGCGGAGACGGTGATAAACGGAATGTTGGCTTCAGTCTCGGTTGATGAGGAAAGCTCAAGCTTTGCTTTTTCTGCTGCCTCATCAAGACGCTGGAGAGCGAGCGGGTCCTTGGTTACATCAAGACCAGTTTCCTTCTTAAACTCATCAGCAAGGTAACGGACGATCTTCTGATCAATATCACGGCCACCCATATGGCTATCGCCATCGGTTGATTTCACTTCAATGACATCATCCCCTACCTCGAGCACTGAGACGTCGAAAGTGCCGCCACCAAAGTCGTACACCACGATCTTCTCGTCTTTCTTCTTGTTGAATCCATAGGCAAGTGCCGCAGCAGTTGGTTCATTGATGATGCGCTTTACATCAAGACCTGCAACCTGGCCTGCAGCCTTAGTTGCTGCACGCTGTGCGTCGTCAAAGTATGCAGGCACCGTAATGACTGCCTCAGTGATCTTCTCACCAAGCTTTGCTTCGGCGTCTGCCTTAAGTTTTCCGAGAATCATTGCGGACACTTCCTCAGGACGATAGTCCTTGCCGCTCAGATGTACCTGCACACCTCCATCAGGACCAGCTTTCACTTCATACGGCACTATGCCTTTATCTTTCTGTACCGCTTCATCTTCAAAGCGGTGACCCATAAAGCGCTTGATACCGTAGATGGTGTTCTTCGGATTCGTGACTGCCTGACGCTTTGCGAGCGTACCTACAAGTCGTTCACCGTTTTTGGCGATTGCGACGACAGAGGGAGTGGTACGACCACCTTCTGCGTTCTCTAGAACGCGTGGCTCGCCACCCTCCATGATAGCCATGGCGGAGTTCGTCGTACCGAGGTCAATACCGAGGATTTTTGCCATAGAGAAAAGCTAAAATGAGTTATCGCTGTGTAAAAGATGCACCCTTCGCCCAGATACAGGCATTTTACGCCTCTCCACGGGTGGTTTCAAGTATGAGAAACGACCCGCACGAATGCGGGTCGTCACCTACTGTACCCGGCCACGAATGGTGTACGGAGTGCGTTCGTGGACGTCACAATACACCACCACTGAGTTTGTCCCCGGTGGAAGCTCAACCGACATGTCTGAGCTTGTGCACGTCACCGTTACCATGCTCCCTGAAGTAACAGGAAGCTCATCAGTACCGTTACTGATGCTCCCAATAGCTTCTACGGGAAGCGCTACTTCAGTAGTGGCTGTAGAGACCTGTCTTGGTCTCGTGCTAGTCCCGCTTGAAACAAGCAGTACGTTTGCAAGGCATAGGATCATAAGTCTCATGAGAAGCATGAGAACCTCCTTCTTCCGTTGTTATAGAAAACAGAAAAGGTTTCGTCAAACTGACTACCTAACTCTGCACATGAGCGACACGCACTTTTGCAGGGCGAATCACTGCCTCTTTAGATTTCCATCCTGGCTCAAGTACTGCAGTTATCGTGTCGTCTTTGAGAGGATCTGTAGTCGCATCTTGCCCAAGCGCTTCATGAAGTGATGGGTTAAAGGCCTCGCCTACTTCGCCAATCTTTGAAAGTGAGAGTGCTTTCGCCGCCGTCTCAAGCTGCATCACAATGCCCTTAAAAGATTCAGGTATCTCTCCCGCCGCTTTCGCGCGCTCAAGAGAATCCATGACTGGCAAGAATGCACCTACTGTAATCACTTTCCCAAGCTCGATAGCGTTTTTCTTCTCATCATCAAATCGCTTCAATGCGTTTACATAGTCAGCTTTTGCACGCTGCCACCCGTCAAGATATTCCTGCTTCTCAGCGCGAAGCCGTTCAATCTCCCCTTTCTGTTTGGAGACCTTTCCTGAAGCCTCACTAGCTTCGTCACGAGAAAGTTCTTCAGAACCATCAGCTTCTACTACTACATCCTGGTCATCGGTCATATAGCAAAAATATGCCTGAAAGAAGTGGAGTAGTCAAAGAAAACACCGCGGACGTAGGTCCGCGGTGTGGTTATACTAACTAATGCTTTCTCGGGGATCACCCTTGTTCGGTTTCTCCGCTGGCGGCGGCGTAAGCAACACCTCAGCCTTGTCGTAGAAAGGGCGGTACCCTTTTGAAGGTTCAATCAGACCAAATTGCGACAAGGTAGTAAAGAGATGTTCAAAGGTTGCAGCAGCATTTCTTTTCAACTGCCACGAGTGTGTCTCGGGTATCCCTTCGTTTGCGATTTCAATCTGTCGAACGCGACAAGCCGCAAACGCAAGTGCATCTTCAGCAATTGCTTTGTATTGTTCGAATGAGAACGTGCTCCAGTTCTTGTGCCACTGTGCATTTGCAGCGGTCACAAACTCATCATGAACACTGATAAATTTCTGAACAGTCAGTTCATGTGATTTTTCCTCGCTACTCTTCCTTAGACAGAAAAGAGCAGCGACAAGAGTGAGCAGGGAAAATACAAGAAATGACCAAAAAATCATCCAAAAATCGTTTTTCCATTGTAGTTGGATTGCGACTGAAGTCAAAGCAAGAAGAAGACAGAAGCCGGAAACGATAAGGAGCACGTTTTGCTTTGCTTCACGTTCGCACCTCAATTCAGTGAGAATGAATGCAGATTCGAGGATGCCAATACTGGTGTATCGTTTCCATAAGCCTGTCAGAACAAGTGATACGTCGCCGTATGCATGTCGACGAGTAACGTCGTACGGGTCTCGTAGATTACTTTCTCGCTGTATCACGATTAGTACTTTCTTCCCTTGTGATAGCCGTCAGTGGCTCGGGCTGCATGAGGGCTTCTGGCCCCTATCCCCTACAGTTTCAGGCCGTAGGGACATTTTTCTACACTCCGGAGCTGCGCAAGGTACACAGTTCTTGACGCATATGACCATATAGTATGAGAAGTGTAAAGAAAACGCCGCGGACGTAAGTCCGCGGCGTTGAGCTGCATTAAGCAGCAATCTTCTCAATAAGGCCCGCATCTTGGCAGGCAGTGACGACAAGCTCAAGTGCCTCCTCGCCACGTTTCTTTTCAGTGAACGCAGTACCGAGTGTGTGACCGAGCTTCATAAAGAAGAGTGTTTCGATATCAGGCTTCAGTCGGCGAAAACTGGTCATAAACTGGTTCTCAACCCCAGTCATCACTGTGTTTGCTAGGTTGCGTCCACAACGGAACGCTTCCTCGAGGTTGTCCTTAGCGACAGCCTCGTTCCAACGCTCCTCGAAATGTTCGAGAGCCATGTTGTGAAAAGTATCCATGTGCTATTCCTTTCCGTACTCACCATGCCATTTTTCTTATATGAAGTCAAAAACACACCCCGCTCACAAAGCGGGGTGTGTTGTGCGTACTTAACGCTTCGACCAGGATGGTCGCTTGCGAGCCTTCAAAAGTCCTGGCTTCTTACGCTCTACTGCACGTGGGTCGCGCTTCAAGTAGCCAGCAGCCTTAAATGGCTTACGGAGTGCTGCGTCACGCTTCTCAAGTGCACGAGCAATTGCCATGCGGATAGCGTCTGCCTGAGCAGAAATACCTCCACCTTCTACGCGAGCAACAACTTCATACTTCTCGCCAACGCCTTCAACATGAAAGACTTCACGAGTCTTCAGTTCGCGTTCCTTGGTGTTGAAGTATTCTGCAGCAGGCTTACCATTTACGGTAACAGTCATCTTTGCTGCAGGGGTCACCTTCACACGCGCAGTAGCGGTCTTGCGGCGTCCAGCGGCAGTAGTGTAAGCGAGTTCAGGCATAGTCGTAATCAACGATAATAAGGCGCTTCATGCGTTCCTTGCGGAGCGAGTTGCGAGGGATCATGCCGTCAACCGTGATGGTAAGAAGGCCTTTGTAGCCAGTCTTCTTCACCACGTCCTTCATGGTCTTGCGCTTCAAACCTCCTGGGTAGCCGGTGTAGCGAGTGTAATCCTTGCCATCAATGCGCTTCTCAGAGAGAGCGAGCTTTGACGCATTCGTAATAGTTACCTTCACAGGAAGGACCTTGTTCTTCACAAAGTGAACCGACTTCTTGCCAAGCAGTGCCTGAGCAGCTTCAGACGCAACGCGACCAAGGGCGCGACCCTTCGCATCGATTGCGTACTCGATAGGAGCGACCTTGTGGTCGATTCGGTTTCTCTCATCCTTATGCATGCGTGTTGACGTTGCCATACTTATTTGACGAAAGCAATGTACGCATTTTTGCGGCCATCAGCTTTAACAACGCGCTTGACGATACGGGTGTACCCACCGTTTCGCTCTTTGTAGCGAGGCGCAATTGACGTGAAGAGCTTCTTCACTGCAGCTGCGTCCCCTACTTTTGAAGCAACGAGGCGGCGGTTTGCAACCGAATCAACACGAGCGCGGGTCACGAGCTTTTCAACAGCAGGGCGAAGTGCCTTTGCCTTTGCTTCAGTCGTTGAAATGCGCTCATGCACGATGAGTGAGCGGATAAGCGACTTCTCGAGCGCCTTGCGCTGAGTTTTGCTGCGGTTGAACGATGGTTTCTTTGCGCGCTGGGACATACGTAATTATTCACCCTTAAGGGAGAGGTTAAGTGAAGACAGAGCCTCAGAGATCTCCTCGATTGCCTTGTCGCCAACGCCATCAAGCTCCTTGAGTGAAGAAGCCGTCTTGCGAAGAAGACCAGCAACCGTCTTCACGCCACCATCAGCAAGTGCTGAAGCGGTGCGAGTAGAAAGACCAAGCTCTTCAATCTTCATCTTTGCTGGATCCTTTGCATCAGAGGCAACTGAAGCAGTCGCAGTAGGAAGTGCTACTTCCTCTTCCTGGAAGCCAACCACCGCCTTCAACTGATGAATCATGATCTCGATAGACTTCTCGAGTGCTTCGCGAGGAGACACGGTTCCGTTGGTCTCAATCAAAATGCGAAGACGATTGAAGTCAGTACGATCTCCAACACGCATGTTCTCTACTTCGTAGTTCACACGGCGAATAGGAGTGAAGGTTGCATCAAGTGCAATAGTTCCGATATCCACCTTTTCCTTGGTGAGTACTTCGCGAGGCACATAACCAAGACCGCGCTCAATAGTTGCTTCAAGCTCAAGAGTGTTCTTGCCTGAAAGCTCGCAGAGGTACGCATCTGCGTTTGAAACTGATACCTGGGAAGGCATCGAAAGCTCAGCTGCAGTAACCTTCTTTGGTCCAGTTACCTTAAGCTTAATGGTCTGTGGCTCATCACCATGAAGCACAAAGTTAACGCGGCGAAGGTTAAGGAGGAGCTCCATAACTGACTCGCGCATACCGTCAATCGAAGCGAATTCATGCTGTACATCCTCAATCTTCACTGAGGTCACAGCCGCGCCTGAAAGCGAGGAAAGAATAATACGGCGAAGCGAGTTCCCTAGCGTATGGCCGTAGCCTGGATAGAGAGAATCGATTTCGTAAACGCCCTGTACGCCTTCTTCAGAGACGACGCGAGGCTTGCCGGGTAGGGTGATCTGGTAGTCCATAACTCAATCGTAGTTACCGTTTGTAAAATTAGCGGCTGTAGAACGACACCACAGTCACAAGATCGCCTGCAGGATCTGCCGACTCCCTGGTTGGAAGTGCCGTAAGGCCACCCTTCATGCTTTTCGCATCAAACGAAAGCCAAGAAGGAAGTGGGCGCTCTGCAAACTTATCAGCGAACGTAGTGAAGAGACCAGCGCTTTTTGAACCATCGCGAACAGCAATGACTTCGCCCTGATATATCTTACGCGATGGAATCGTAGTTTTCTTTCCATCGACGGTGATATGTCCGTGCGAAACCATCTGGCGAGCTGCACGACGCGTCGGTGCAAGACCGAGGCGATACACAATGTTATCGAGGCGAACCTCAAGCGATTCGTGGAGTGCGTCAACAGGGCTCTTGGTAGTAGAAGCCATAGCGCTCTCTACATAGTTACTGAACTGGCGCTCAGAGAGACCGTAGGTCACACGTACCTTCTGCTTTTCAAGCAACTGCTTACCGAATTCAGAAGGACCACGGCCGCGACCACCGCGCTTGTTCTTTGCTGAACGCTCTGCAGAGAGAGCGAACTTCTGTGACTGGGTCTTCTCGAAGATCGAGGGACCAAGGCGCTTTGCGAGCTTGTACTTAGAGACAGTTTTCATACGAGAGGATTAGACGCGACGAGGCTTAGGTGGACGAGGACCATTGTGTGGTACTGGAGTTGCGTCCTTGATAGCGCGAATAGCGATACCCTTTGATGCGAAACCACGAAGTGCTGATTCGCGACCTGCACCAACACCACGAATAACGACTGAGGCTTCCTTAAGACCAATCGTGAGTGCCTTGTCGCCAAGAAGCTCACCTACCTTAGTTGCAGCGTATGGTGTTGATTTACGTGCACCAGAGAAGCCAAGTGCTCCCGATGAAGATGACATAATCGCGTTACCCTTCTCGTCGGTGAGGACGACTTTGGTGTTGTTGAAGGTAGCCTCAACGTGCAAGACACCCTTCTCAAGGCGACGCTTTGAGATTTTTGAGAGTGCGCGTTCTTTGCGAC
>CAYXXJ010000003.1:5446-17845 GCA_964469095.1 uncultured Candidatus Saccharibacteria bacterium | reverse complement strand
GTCGTGATATGGAAAGAAGATTGGATCTCCCTTCCCTTCATCAACCGCCTGATCAACGGAAAGTTCCGCAGACGGCACTACGTCGATAACTCCTTGAGGTATGAGTTCACGACCCGCACGCCTATTGATGTAGCGTGCCAGTTCGTACACTTGTCCTTTCCAGAGATCGGCAAGAAACGCCGCAGCACCTGCTCCATCTCCGTAGAGCGTGAAGTAGTTAAGTGCCACTTCGGTTTTGTTGCCGTTACAGGTGAAGGCACCGCCTTCCTCCTGCGCTATAGCCGCCAGAACGCTTGCCCCGCGAATGCGAGCCTGCACGTTCTCAAGAGTTAAACCTTTGGGGTTCGGGTAGCCTGCTTGCGCAAGCATCCGACGATGTTCCTCATAGAGGCCTTGGATAGGCACTACGCGGTATTCGATGCCGAGATTTCGAGCTCCCTCTTCCGCAAGATTTTTTGTCGTTGCAGAGTTGAACTCGGTCGGCATGTTGATTGCGAGGATCTTTTCAGGACCCAGCGCTTCAACAAGAAGTGCAGCAGCGAGCATCGAATCGATGCCGCCTGAAAGACCAATCACGACCCGCTTAAACGGAGCGTAAAACGTTTTCATTCCAGCAATGAGTGCGCTATGGATCTCTTTGACCCCTGCGTACCCGCGCTCTTTGAGCGGTTCGCCAAGATCATCGAGATCGAGCATATGGATTTGCTCCCTATGCTGCACTCCACGCCACCTGAAATTCCCGTCCTTATCGATGAGACATGAGTCACCATCAATCAGAATGAGATTCTTGGTGTTGTTCTCGAGGCTCACGGCGTTCACGTAGAGGATTGGTACACCCGCATCCTGTACGCGTTTTTTCAGCATTGCTTCACGCGCATGCCATTTGCCGTAGGTCCACGGTGAACAGGAGATGTCGATGATGAAATCGGCATTATGCTTTTTGTAGATCTGCGACACCTTATCCCCGTACTCGTCTTCCCAGAGATCTTCACACACCGTGAGCGCAAGGCTCACGAGCGTGCCGTTGATCCATACATGGAACGGTACGAGGAATTCATCGAGTGTCGTTCCAAGTTCAGCAGCCAAAAGGCCAGCTGGAAAGAAATGTCGCGCATCGTCAAAAACACGGTACTTCGGTAGGTTCGTTTTAGGAACCCAACTGTTTCCCCACGTGTTGGGGCACCAGTGTCCATTTTGAGCAATGAGCGCGGCATTGTACTTGCGTACGCGGCCGTCTTGTCCGATACGTTGCCAGTCAGCAACGACTGAACCCCACACCACAATCAGTCCCTGTGAGGCGGCTCTGATTGTTTCGTTTCCTGCTTCGATTTCTTCGATGAACGCATCGTGTTCCCACCGGTCGCCAAGCACGTAGCCTGACGTACAGAGTTCGGGAAACACCACGATGTCCGCGCCATTTCTTCTTGCGGTAAAGAGAATCTCTTGCATACGCGAGATGTTCTCCCCAATGTTCCCTGGTACCGTCTCCATTTGTGCGACGACGATCCGGGTTCCGGGTTGCAGCATGTCTTCCTCCTAAAGGTTAGACGTTTCGTTTCAGTAGAATGTAAAAGAACAGAATGTCCTGTAAGGACGTCTGAACTAACGTTCAGGCGCCCTATACAAGAGATCTCGCTCCAGGAGTTGCAGTGCCGCTCTCGCGGCACTGCTTCCCTAGGTACGTTGGTTACGTTCAAACAATGCATCTGCAAGCGAGACCATGTGGTCGCGCCCAAGAAGCTTGTCTTGCCAGTGCTTGGGGATTGCATCGATACCGTAGAGGGCACCAAGCAATCCTCCTGTGACCGCGCCGTACGTATCGACATCGCGGCCAATCATAATGGCTTTCGTCATCCCCTCTTCAAAAGAAAAGGAGGAGGCAACAGCCCAGTTCGCGACCGTGAGCGTGTAGAGCGCACCGCCGCCAAACCCTTTGGGTATTGGTGGGCGCTCTGCAGGCACACGAATGCACTCAGTGAGTTCGTTGTATTCGTTACCGCAAGAGAGGTAGTACGCAAGCACGTCATGGGCAGCGACTTCGTATTCTTTACCTTCGAGAAGATCATTCATCAGGAAGGTGTAGAGGACCGAAGTCCAGATAGCGGCTTGGTGACGATGCGTAATCATTGCCTGAGTGACAGCCTGGAGAGCCATCTCCGATCGGGTTGAGCGGAAGTAACGAAGTGCTACTGGCGCCGCCCGCATCAATGCTCCGTTTGAAGGAATCGCTTTACCAATGCGCTGAAGATAATTCAGTTCAGCAAGCGACTCGAGATACGTTGACTCCGCGAGTGCCTTGCGTGTTGTACCTCCAAACCCGTAGGCCGGAAGGTCACACAAGTAACTTTTCTTCTCAACGACACACCTGCGAAACTTTTGATAGAGGTCGGCTTCATTGCCTTCTTCCACATAATGTTCAGCAAGTGCTGCCGTCATTTCAGAGTCATCAGTTGGTCTCCCTGCGGGAAACCGACCATCTTTCTCCCATGGATCATCGTAGTCAAAGAGGACGAGTCCTCTTCGATGCTGGATGTCCTGACGAATAGCAACGCTGGGCCAGGTCTCATACGGTGCGCCAAGAGCATCACCACAGAGAACCCCAACCAACGCACCGCGATAGCGGTCTTGGAGTGAGATCTTATTTTGTTGCAAAGAACTACTCTCCTTGAAGGACGCTCGAAGTATTCAAGCGCCCTATAAAGGAGATTCCCGAAGGAATCCCGTGCGGGAGGTTGTTACGCCTCCCGCACGCCTAGGTTCTATGTGAGACGTACGCTCCAGAGCGCTCCGTCTCGCACAAAGACGACCGTGTCTTCGATGTGCGAAAGGGGCAAGTCTGTAGCGATGTCTTTATCTTTCACGAGCTTCGTATTCCCGTTTACGGGAACGAAGATGAGTAACTCACCGTCGTCTCGTATCGTCGCGCCCACCCCTTTTGGAAGTAGTGCGACATTCAAGTCCGGATCATCGACCGCTTCCTTTGCCGCCGTGTAGGTGGCGTAGTCAGCGGAAAAGACGACATCGACTCGAGAGTACGTACCCGTTTTATCGATACCAACGATAGTTGCGAAGCGGTTCCCCGCCTGTGCCGCAACCGCCGTCAGTCCATCAAGTTCGCGTACTCGCACTGTTGAAAGTGCGCTGTCTTCAAACGGCAACACGAGGAAGGTGGCGTCGAAGGCTTTTTGAATACCTACGCCGTCATACCAGTGTGTTGCGTTTGGCCGCAGTGTTTGAGTTCGCTTACCAATGGTGAGTAGTTGTTTGCCGACATTCATGAGGGACAGTTCAACGAGTTCGTCGTCCGTCACCATAAACATACGGTTTTCATACCGGAAGAGTTTCCGTCCCGTAAGAAGGAACGGAAGCACTTCTTTGGCTCGCGTCCGTCTATCGACGAACGTAAACGTGTGTCCGCCAGATACTGCGGTGCCGATAAGCCAGCCGTCAGCAGTCTGTACCACTTCTGTGTCACTTCCAAGACCCGTCAGGAGTTCCTGTTTCGAGGAAACCTGAATGAGTGCCCCGGAAGCGAGAAGTACCACACCGCACGGATAGACACGAATGACCGGGTCGCCCGTCCGCTCGAAGAGCTTCAGATACGCGATTGATCCTGTGCCAGTCACGACAGTGCGTTTAGTCATTGCTGGTCGAGCAACTGCAGCGACCCCCTTATCGAACGGCGAAGGAGGAATGCTCCGCTCACCTTTCTCGAAGGTCGCCTGATACCACTCAAGCAGAGGAGTCGGAATAGAACCGAAATCACGCACTGCACGATTCAAGCCTACTCCTTTCGAGAACACGGATGCGTTTGCACGCATACGTCCCTCAAGATCTCCCGACTTATACCCGTCCAAGGTTCCCTTAAAGGGATGAATCCCTGTAAGAATTTGGAACGAGACGATACCGAAAGCGAACCAGTCGGTCCGCTCGTCGAATGTCTGAGCGTGGTAGTCGCGGATCGACGGCATAATTACCGACGCTTTCCACTTTCCCACTGCCCATGAGTCAACATCGATTGCGCGCGGTTCTGGGCCGTCTTTCCCCTTGAGGAACGAAAGCCAGTTCAACTCGTTTGCATCAACCATGATTGCTTTGTGATCGTGTGCGGCACGCATCGTGTCACGCATACGATCCACCAGTGTTAGCGCTTTCTTGGTCGAGAACGACTCTCGATGCCAGAATGCGGTAGTGAAGACTCGCGTGAGCGACTCTCCTTCCGCAAACGGCATATAAAAGCCGATTGGATCAGCGCCGCGAAGCACGAGACCGCGCGGCGCAACGATGTACGGGTGTTTGATCTGCGAGAGGAGTCGGAGTTTGTCCGGCATCCCATCACGTCTCATTTTTTTAGTGTCCGTATAGAGCTTCACAATCGTGCTCCCTACGCGATACACACTCCCTTCACCGCCGGTTGCAACATAGTTTGAAGACCGGAGCTCAAGTGGCCCGCGACCTTCAAGCTCCACCTGGAGCGTGCCGGTAACGGCCGTCATGAGGTACTCCTTTCTTCGCTTACGTGCACTACAGCGCACGCAAGATCATCTACTGGACCTTCCCCACTCTTTCGAGCAGATTCAACAAACCGAATCATTCTTCGTTTTGCGAACACCCCACTTGAGGTTTTGAAGGCAAGCAATTCACGAACCGCATCTTTCCAGTCAACGCCATCCACTTGGGTGACGCCGTCTGAGAAGACCGCCGCAAACCGAATTCGTTCGATCGGACCAATCGGCACGATGACACCGTCCATTCCTTCAGCCACGTTATGCATCGACTGATGCATCAGCTTGTATCCGATTTCTGGAGCGTACCTCCACGCTTCATGGAGAAACGCGGGAGCATACTCATCTCCACCATGAGCGGCCACGAATGCGCGGCCGCCATCGCGAAGATAGATTGGATAGAACGGCATGTTGTACTGCCAGTCGAATCGATGGAGCGAAATACTGCCATCGACCCACACAAGTGCCACAACCCCGTCGCCTCGCACATGTGCGAAGCCGCCATTCTTGGTGAGAACAGCATAGACGCAGGTGGCAAGTAAGTCGTCATGAGTGACAGCGGGACTCCGGAGCTCCGTGAGTGCAGCAGCTTGCGCTTCTGCAATCTCAACTGCAAGCAGGGGTAGCCCTTGGTCGACACGCGACACGATGGCGCTGGTGAGCGAGAGGCCCATAAAGCGCGAACCGATATCAGTGTGTCTTCCGCTTGAACACCCATCGGAGATAACCGCATACGCGACGTCTCCATGTATTCCAGAAAGCGCATAGTCTTGGCAGGGTTTCCCCTCCCGGTAGTGTGCGCTTCCTATGAGGTAGTGATCGTCGGTAGTAAACATCAGGTCCCTTTCTCTAAGGTAAAGGGGAGGCACTGCCTCCCCTTTGTAAACGCTTAGATAGACGCTGCGATGTTCTGGCTCGGCCCGCCGGTGCCAAGAGACTGGCTCTGGCTTGAGACGGAATTCGAGACGAACTTCGCAAGTTTCGCGAGCCGTTGCGGCGTCGCGTCACCTGCGTCGAGGTATTGATCGAGTCCCGCATCCTGCTTAAACCGCTGGAGTGAAGGACCGCACTGTTGCGTGTTGATGCCGACCAAGATTGAGAGGTGCGATTCGAGTTGTTCGGTTGACACCGCCAACTTTTGTTCGCGATCCACATCGGAAGCCGACATTGCAGATGCGTTGTCTTCGCCGTCAGTGATCAAGATCAGAATCGAGTTCACACCGAAGTCGTTCTCACGAAGTTTCTGTGCATAGGCGTTCGTTGCTGCGATAGCTTCAAACGCCGCGTCATAGAGAGGTGTCATGCCACCCGGTTCTAAGGCCGGGATACTCGCCAGATCCAGATCCGCAAGCGGAGTGAAGCCGATGAGTTCCATGACACCGCGCGCGAAGCGGCTTGAGTAGACCGTCACACGGATCATGATGTTGTCCGAGCGGGCCGACTTCTTGCAGCTGTCGATTGCGGTTCTGAGCATCTGCTCAAGTTCATTCTTGAATTGAACGACTGAACTTGAGAGATCGATCGCAATCGTTGCGAGCGTGTACTCAGTTGCTTCAAGTCGATCGATGCGAGCGCCTGAGAAGGCAAACCCGCCTCGACCAAGAGTCTGTGACTGCATAGCGCCATCAAGTCGTGGCATATGGTAGTTCCTTTCAGTTGATTGATGGAAGTCCCTGTCGGGAACAGAATGCTCTGTTCCCGACAGATGAATTGCCTACGCGAGGAATTTGTCGCTCGTAGTGAGCGTCACGCCGCGCGCCTGCATGTCTTTCAGGAACTGCTCGCCGATAGCCGGGAAATCCGGTGTACCGGGTGCAGCAGGAACTGGAGACATGCAATCAGTGATAAGCACGAGCTTTCGCACGTGCTCGTCGCCGATATACTCGACGACTTGTTCGAACGTTGTTTTGACGCAATGCGACTTCGCCTCGCCATAGAAACCAATAAGATCGGCTTCTTGGAGCGTCTTGATGAAGTCACCATTCAGCTGAGTCGACGGATCTTTTGGATCCGGTACTTGCGCCATGACTGCGCCAAAGTGTTCAGTCCAGACGGCCGAACCCTTGGTGACGTAGTTCACGACGCCCATGTAGCTGCGTTCCCATTCCGTAAGCGCAGCTTCAAGTTCGCTGTAGACGTTGTGACCCCACGTGCCGATGCGGCAGTGTGGAGGCCAGATGCAGTGGAGGAATTTTCCCGAATCCTCAAGCGCCGCGACATAGGCCGCCATACGCTGTTGGTGTTCGGGATTTCGAGCGCGCCAGATACGGTCGCGCACATCAGCTTTCGTGATAATGGTGAACGGGCCAGGCGGTTTCCCGTCGGCACCAATCCACATATCAGGATGCGCAATGTGCATCGTATGGTGGCTATCGAGTGTCACGTGCATGTCTGCGATCTTTGGACCAAGGCGACGAATCATCGCCGCAGCCCTTCGCATATCGCCGACTGCACCTTTCACTGCAAGCGATGCAGTCCGAGTGCCGCCTCCTTCGAGTTTCTCCGAAAGCGGTGAGCCGTCATCGTTCCCCATGAAATCGTTCTGGGGATCGACGCCGACCAAATGGACCTTAAGCCTACTCATGCTGTATTCCCTTTCCTTTGCAATGGACCCGTTGTGGCACGGTGGGCCCAAACCGCCATAGTCCTAGGCGTTTTCAAGGAACTATAGTGCCAATGCACTACCTAGTGTCAAATATACACTAAGTAGTTTTTATTGCAAGCACGTAGGTTCCTTTTGCAACATTTATGTCAAAAAGTCAAGTTTCACCATTCCCTCATGAACCTATGCGGTATCATTGCTGTATATGGATACACGACCCCTCCCTCTGCTTATTGCTATCGTCATTCTCCTCCTTGCCGGAGGTGCCCTCTGGTTTGTACTCACCCTCTCCCCTTCTGAAGGAGTGTCGGAGGTTGCTACCTCTACCCAAAACGGCGTAACCAAGGCCCATCTTGAAGACTCTGGGGATGTCTATCAGATAGATGGGTACTATCCGACTGAGACCCCGCTTCTTGTAAGTGCCGGGACCTCAGCAAATGCCTCAGCCGTCTTTACGATGAAAACCTTTGTTGAGACGGAGGCTGCGCGCTTTAAAGACAATTCTATTGCCGACCTCACCCCAGACGATATTCGTATTCAGGAACTAGGAGGTGATAGAAAATACACACTTGAAGCAGATTACGACGTGCATCTAAGTGATGCGACGGTGTCTTACGTCTATCACATGTACGCAGACACGATGGGCGCACATCCAAACGCCTACTACCGTACCTTCACGTTTGATCTTGCAACCGGCGAAGAGCTCCATATTGGGGATTTGTTCCAAACCACTGATTTCCTTGAGGTACTTTCAAACGAGTCACGAATTCGTCTTGTGCCGCAGATCGCCAAGGGATACGAAGTGCCCGAAGCAGAACTTGATCGCTCAATGCTTGATGCAGGCACCACGCCCTTTTCAGATAACTTCCAGAATTTCTATTTCGAAGGAAACGCATTAGTGCTTCTCTTCCCTCCGTATCAAGTTGGTCCGTGGGCTCTTGGTACTCAAGAAGTCGCGATACCTCGAAGCGAACTGGGCAACACGCTGAAAGCAGCATATCGATAACAGACTGCGCATGACGAGTGCTATTATCTCGTCATGAGTCAGTCCCTTGAAGAGCGCATCATTGCTGCGCCGATTGATACGTACGTTGAACTGCAAGAGCGTTTGAAAATTGATGGTTTGAACGCACCGTTTCCCGAATTTAAACCGGTGGTTGATTTTCTTGTCTCTGAACTCCACTCAGACTATTTCCAGAACATTCTTGCGCTCCATAAAGATCTCGAGTTTGAAATGAATGAGGTGCTCACGTTCCTTACTCACGTGAACCTCTCCTTTGACGCTTCGGGTGCTGAAGCCTATCCGTACGAGATACCGTTTGAAAAACCCTTCCCCTACCGCCCCACCATCGACGCTATTGAGAGCGCGATACGTCTGATTGATAAGCTCAACCGCCTGTCACCCGACTCTAAGGCAGTGAAGCTCTATCACTTTGATCGCTACGCGTACCACCGCCACTCGCTTGTGGCGAGCCATGAAGTGGTGCTCGTTCCAACACTCGCTGAACTCTCGCTTACCGACTTTATTAAGACTCGATCAGTACCGATTGAGTTTGTAGGTGTCACGACACGGACCATGCGCGCCGACGGACACCAGCAGTCCCCGCTTGATTTCTGGTATCACGACCTTAATCACGCCCGTCGTCTCTACGCGTACATTAGAAAGCGCCAAAAGGAACTCGGTCTACAAACAGACGCTGCTAAGCTTCGCTACTACCAACAGGTTGACGCGTTCATTCACGACGTGATTCTTCCAAAGATTGTGGAGGTGCCAGACGATGCAGGTCCTGAAACAAAAGCAGTACATGCCATCGCTACACTCATTATTTTTGAAGTAGTGCATGAAACGGCACTCACTATGGAGAAAGAGGTTCTCGTAGGTGACATCCTTCGTGAAAATGGGCCCCAACCGTTTGAGTACATGGTTGATCGACAGAAACATGAAAAAACTGGTGGTGATATTGAGCAACTTCGTACCCCAACTGGAAACCTTGAGAGTGGTGCTTCACTTCGAAGAAGCAGCGGTAACGACACGCTTGAGATTAAGTACATTCTTGATCCTACGGCCGTGGGTCTCCTCACCAACATCTATGGAAAGATTAACCATCGCTACTATGACGATGGAGAGGAAGCGAACGAGAACTTGGTCCCCGCAGCGTATCGCAAGCCTGAGTACGTAGTGAAGGCAGCGAAACTCATCTTTGAGGCTATTGGCCAAACCGAGCACCCTTCTGATGAGGAACTACTTGATCTCATCTTTAATCGTGAAGGTACTAAGGAGCGCTCGTTTGCTGCTCCGGTCAACACGGAGACGGTTGAGAATCTCCAGGTCGCAACCGACCCTATCTCTGCAGAAGAGGTTATCCGCCAGATTAAGGCACTCAATAAGAAGGTGGTTGCGCTCTTTGGCTACTCAGCGCTTGATTATGAAGACAAACCCGCTGCCCTTGCTGCAGTGAAAGAACTCCTGTCTTCACTTGATCCAAAAGAATGGATCGTCAATATCGGTGCAACTGAGGACGGCATTGGTGCAGCGTATGAAGTTGCACGTTCCCTTGGTTTTGAAACGATTGGTATCGTCTCAACCCAAGCGCTCTCCTATAGTGGTCAATTCTCTCCATTCGTACAGAAGATCTATATCGTGAACGACCTTAACTGGGGCGGTCATGTCCCAGGAACAACCATCGTCGCCCCTACTACCAAGGCATATCTTGCAACGAGCGATCGCATTGCTGCGTTTGGTGGCGGATACAACACTGCAGTGACACTTGAAGAAGCAATGAAGATTGGTACCCCTGTTTCCTATCTTCCGTTTGATATGAATCACGCAAAAGCAGAGGAGGAAGCTCGAGGAACAGAAATTGATTTTAAGGGGGCTGCGCACACAGCGTGGCAAAAACTACAGGGATAACAAAAAGCGCCGGGGAGATCCCGGCGCTTTTTGTAGTTGCTATCTTTTCTTAAGATCAGGGTTTAGGTTCAGATAGTCTTTCGCATTCTCAAACACAGCAATATAGAACGCGACTTCTGGTCCAAACTCTTTTTCCGCGGCGTTGTACTTCTCCCGCTGACGACCTTCTGGAGTATCAAAAGTGTCGCGCTCAAGTCTTCCACGTGCTTCTTTAAGTTTTGCTACCGCTACCTGCCCTCCTGCCCACGTTGCGTTTGCAAGGCGAAGCAGCATATCTGCAAGAAGAAGTTCCTTTTGATCAGAAACTGCTTCTCCTCCGGTAGTCATATACTCTTCAAGATCTTCAAGACCGTACTTCTCAGCATACGCAGAATTTGCAATCACCTCATGTGCTTTCTCTGGAGCAAATCCTTCAGGAACCGGCATACCAAGTTGGCGAGCAGTAATCTCAGCAACCGTTGCAAGATTCATCTTTTCCTTGATGAATTCATGCACCGCTGCAACCTGTTCGTTTCGAACATGCTCATACTCACCTGGTTCAGTATCGTGTTTCGTAGGATAGACGATTCCTGCAATCCTCTCCGCGTAGCGAGCGTTTAATTCTTCAGGAACAGTGCTCTGTGCACGCTCTAGTCCTTCCTTATTACCCTTCTCGACTCCCTTAAACGCAGCTTCTGCTTCTTGTGCTGCCGCTTCAAGGGCAGAGCGAAGTGCATGAGGGTTCACCTCACCATGATCAGGATAGGAATCACGGAAACCGTACTCAGAACCAAGAGCGATAAGAGCTGGAAGGTTTGGCGCTTCTTCACCATCAAATGCTTTCAATGCTGCTTCTCGAAGTGCCGTACGACGCTCTTCGAGCGTTGGCATCTTCCATCCTTCAGAGGACGTTGGTTCTTCACCAAAAATACTTTCGTTTTTGTCGTTCACGAAATTAACTGGAGGGTTTTCCATGGTGGTTTATTGGCCAAGATTTGTAATCGCTTCTTCTACTCTCTTAAGAGCGTCTGTGCCCTGTAGCTCAGCGACAAGAAGTTTCGCAATTTCTCTCTTTTGACTCTTCGGCACATCACTGCCCATAAGCTCAGCAAGCTCTTTCACACCTGCTTCTGCATCTTCTCTAAACACTCTTCCAAGGCTCATTGCCTTACCGTGCACCTGTTCTCTTAAAAGTTTTTCTGGGGGAAACAACACTGGGTTTACTATCTTGCTTGCGGCTCGTGCGAATTTTTCCATCATATGGGGCAAGTATAGCACTCGCGCCGTTGTGCGGTATTCTTCCTCTATGAACACCATGCCCCCTCCCTCAAACGGAGAGTCTCCTGAATGGCTTCGTGCAAGGGAGAAAGGTCTTGATATGCGACGTGAAGCAATACGAAGACGCGCCAACGAGCTCTTCCCTCGCACCATGTATACCGGCACCCTGTCGGTATTTGACGAATTCTCTTCACTTGAGAGCGGTAAAGGTTCAGGACGCGCGGAGATCCGTGGCGCTGTATGGGTAACCGACAAACCAGAAGTCGCAAGCTGGTTCGCACTCTATCCGCTTCGCAGTCCCAAGACCTATCTCATGGCACTGATTCGAAAAGCGAATATGGTGAACGAGCCGTACGGCGACATTAAGGCGTTGGGTCTTAAGTTGGTTAACGATCACCCCGAACTACAGCAGGCTATGGCCAGGTTTGAAAAGACACTCATCGAACATGGTATTTCTGAACAAAGCCTCATAGGTAAATGGCTCTCAGAGAAGGGGCTTCGATCGAAAGTGCTTGAGGATGCTGAAGCCATTGCCAAGGCATTCGCTACGATAACGGGAACCTACTACCCCATCACTCCTTCCGTGATTCCGCTTCGCATTAATGATCGCGGATTTGTCGCAAAAGATTTTGACGGACGCCAAATAGAAGAAGTGAGCGGCAAAGATGACAATATTGTTGATGATCTTGCGCAAGAAGCAGCGCGTACCAAAGCTGGCGGGATCGTACTCGAGAACATTATTGATGGAAGTGGCACTCCCTCAACCGTGATGGCTGTTCTCGACTACGCGCGACTACGCTCTGCGCACGCTGCATTCGATCCTGATCTCAAAGACACGCCTGGCTTGATGAATTAGGAGCTAAACAAAAAACCCGCTCTTTGGAGCGGGTTTTTTGTGGTTATCCCTTCTTGCCAACTTTTCGGCGAGAAACGATGAAGACGTTTGAGTACTTCTTTGGCGTACGAGTTTTCTGACCCTTGCCAGTTGGCTTACCCCACATGCTCTTTGCTCTGCGGAGACCGCGACCCTGACGTCCTTCACCACCTCCGTGTGGGTGATCAACTGGGTTCATAGCGGTACCACGAACGGTAGGGCGAATACCCTTCCAGCGGGAGCGTCCTGC
>CAYXXJ010000003.1:802-5436 GCA_964469095.1 uncultured Candidatus Saccharibacteria bacterium | reverse complement strand
GTATTTCACGAGGCGAGAGTTCTCATTACCGACAGCACCAATAGAAGCCCACGCAAGATCAGATACTTTGCGAATTTCCGTTGAAGGCATCTTGAGCTGAGCAAAGCCTCCGTCGTGTGCAACTACTTCTGCGTAGTTACCTGCTGAGCGTGCAATCTTTGCACCACCTCCTGGGCGAATCTCAATGTTGTAGACAAAGGTACCCGTTGGAAGCTTTCCAAGAGGAAGGCGGTTACCAACCTTAACTGGTGCAGTTTCAGACACGAGGAACGTATCTCCTACCTTAAGGTCCTTTGGTGCAAGGATGTAGCGGCGCTCACCGTCTGCATAGCAGACACGCGCAATGAAGCCAGTGCGGTATGGATCGTACTCAACAGTCTCTACCTTTGCTGGGATGTTCATCTTCTCGTAGCGGAAATCGACATCGCGGTGGCGCTTCTTGTGGCCTCCACCCTGGTGACGAGTCGTGACGCGACCAAAGGCGTTACGACCTGCTTTTGACTTACCACCTCGCATAAGAGACTTCGTAGGACGGTCACCCGAGAGGAGCTCCCTATAAGGAAGCGTGGTCATGTTACGACGGCTCTTGGTGTACGGTTTGTAGGTCTTCATACGCTAGAAAGTTATGGTCTCTCCCTTTTTGAGATACACATACGCCTTGTGACGAGCAGCACGAGCAGTGCGACCGCGGCGCTTCTTCAAAGGCTTCATCTTACCTGGGAGGTTTGCGATGTTTACCTTCTGAGGAACGACCTTATAGATACGCTCAACTGCAAGCGCAACATCGTGCTTGTTGATGTCGCCAGGTACAGCGAATACATAGACGCCACGCTCAGTACCAATGAGTGCCTTCTCGCTCATCCATGGGTGCGTAAGTACTCCCTCAAGCTTTGAGTTTGCAAGCGCCTTCTCTCCTGCACCCTTCTTTACAGAGTCTTTCTTAGGAGCCTTCGCCTTCTTTTTGGTTTCGAAAAGTGCCATACGTTATTTGGTGAGACGGCTAGCAAGTGCTGGAAGCGACACTGCAGGATTCTCAATCACGAGGAACTTCTTCGAGACAAGATCAACTGGGTTAAGGTTACGCATCTCAACCGTTGCAAGTGAGCCGAAGTTTCCAAAAGACTTCTCGGTGTTTGCATCCTTTGCTGAAAGCGCAATGGTGATTGCGTTGACGCGGCGCTCAGAGAGCATAGGGACACCTGCGCCCTTAGCGATAGCAACGAGCGCCTTCTTAGCTTCTGCAGTCTTAGGAGTACCAAACGAGAGTTTGTCGACAAAGACAACCTCGCCCTCTTTGTACTTCTTTGAGAGGAGTGATGCGAGTGCGCGAGCACGCATCTTCTTAGGAATAGTGACCGAGTAGTCGCGTTCAGCGCGAGGACCATGTGCGGTACCGCCGCCAGACCAGATTGGAGAACGGGTAGAACCGTGACGAGCACGACCAGTTCCCTTCTGCTTCCATGGCTTCTTGCCTCCGCCTCGTACTTCGCCGCGGAACTTCGTGTGTGCAACGGTTGGGCGAGCGTTTGCCTGCATACCAACCACTACCTGATGCACAAGGTCAGCGTTCCACTTTGCAGAGAAAAGTTCTGCTGGAAGCGCAATCGTACCTGCGCTTGCACCAGTCATGGAGTAAATCGTTGCTTCACCTGGAGCTACAAGAGGAGCTGCCGCCTTCTTTGCGGTTGCCTTCTTTGCTGGAGCTTTTTTTGCAGTAGCCATAGTAGTAAAAATTATGCAGCGATTACCTCAACGAGTGAGCCGCGGTGTCCTGGTACAGCACCTGAAATGATGATCTCGCCTGCTGGAAGATCAACATGGAGCACACGGAGATTCTCGACCGTCACACGATCAGAGCCCATGCGGCCTGCCATGCGCATACCTTTGGCAACACGACCTCCGGCGCGGCCTCCCGAACCGCCGATCGATCCTGCTTCGCGCTCAGAGTGCTTCTGACCGTGACTGCGGCGACCGCCGTGGAAACCATGGCGCTTCACCACACCCTGGAAGCCCTTACCCTTTGAGGTACCGACGACGCGAACCTCATCTCCTACTGCAAAGGTATCAAGAGCGACTTCAGAACCAACGGTATAGTCAGCTGCGTTGTCTACCTTGTACTCCTTGATGACACGAAACGGCTTAGTCGCACGCTGCGCTTTGTTTACCTTCTCTGCCTTCTTAGTCTCAAAACCAACCTGAACTGCAGTGTAGCCATCCTTACCTGCTGCATCCTTCACCTGGGTAACGGTCATAGGACCAACCTTAAGGATGGTGCCTGGACGAACAATACCCTGCTCATCGAAGAGCTGGGTCATACGGTCCTTTCGGGCGAGGAGGAATTTCATGGAAAAAATAAAGCGCGCCAAGCAATGGCGCGGGTCTAGAAAAAGTCCCGTCCCCATTGGTCCCCGAGGGGACATAAGCGACAAGACGGACTATACCGGAGGCTCTTCTAATATGCAAGGAAAAGGGACCCCAGGCTCTACCGCCAAGGGTCCCTTATATTACGCTGCCTGCCGGAAGCGACCAGCACACCGGTCAATGAAGTGGTTGGTGACGAAGTACTCGTCTTCTTCAGTGATGAGGATGCAGGGCCACGAGACCCGAATGGTAGTACTAAATGAGCCATCATCGAGCCAGAGCCCTATGAGGCCGAAGAACATACCTTTCGGTTCCCACCCTTTGAGCTTATAGAACTCGGTGAGCTCGTGCAGCGTAAACGAGGTCCAGCGTCCTTTCATCACAAAGAACTCAATGAGTCTTCGTGCTGAGCGTTCGACCTCGGATTTCCCGAAGGTCATCGAGAGATGGAGGTCGATATCTTTTGGCTGAATGTGGTACGGCTTCCCAGAACGAGTGTCATCAACAAATGTTAATGACTCGTACGGATCGTTAGTCATGAAAGACTCCTTTGTAGCTCCAGTGCCTGTATACACCGGCCTACGTAAAAGATAAAGCTGCCTCATTTCTGAGGCAGCTTTAGACAATCAGTCGTTAGGTCCAATGCGGACTCCTCGCTTCCCTGTTGGGTGCCCAATGGGATGTTGTTCGATCTCCTCGCCAAGCTTTTCCCAGAAGCATTCTGCGTGAGCACGAACCTCTTCACCGTTTACCCGTACAAACTGAGGATCTTCACCAAACTCAGTAGTGCTTAGGATGGGCTTTTCACACAAAGGACAGGTACCAAGGTTTTTAGGCTCGTTCTTTCGAGCTTCGTATCGGGCACGAAACACTTCAACTGAGACCATGAGAATCTCCTTTCCAAAGAGAAGTTAAGCGCATATGGGAGAAACCGTAAAGCACCGTGCGATACTTAAGCCGTTACCAACCTTATACGCATCTCATGTTCGGAAGAAAGAAATCACTTTGGGAAAGTACACCAGCTGCGGGCCCCGAAGCAGTAGCTAAGGGAAATATTGAGGCCATGCAGAATTCGCTCCGCTATCAGGCCGTGATCACTTTTAAGAACGGGACAAGTCGCACCTTTGAAGACACTGGCAAAAACAACAAACTGGATATTGCGGCCGCGGAGTCTGAAGCGGGTCCTGCAATTGAGGCGCGTATCGTGGGAGTGATGCCAGACGCTCCAGTCCCGAAAAACAAAGACGTACTTCAAATGCCCGGAAACGAGACGATTCATTAGTGTGCATAGCACAAAACCGCCCCATCACTGGGGCGGTTTTGCTGGTGGTCCTTAGACCATCTTCACATCGATCGTTACACCTGAGGGAAGAGAGAGGTTCGTGAGAGCCTCAATTACCTTCGCATTTGGTGAGAGGATATCGATGAGACGCTTATGGATGCGCATCTCGAACTGCTCGCGTGCGTCTTTGTGGACGAAGGTTGAGCGGTTCACGGTCCAGCGCTTTACTTCGGTTGGAAGTGGTACTGGTCCGACGATCTTAGCCTCGAAGCGGTTTGCAGTATCCATGATCTGCTTCACCGACATATCGAGAATCTTATGCTCGTAGGCGCGCACTCGTATGCGGAGCTTCGGCTCTGCGCCGGAGCTCGCGTCTGCAGCTTTCGCAGACTTTTTCGGAGCTTTCGCAGCAGGTGCCATAGAGCAAGAGTGAGCCGGTGTAGGCTTACGCAGTGATCTTAGTCACCACACCTGCACCAACGGTTCTACCGCCTTCACGAATAGCGAAGCGCATCTGGTCTTCCATAGCGATAGGTGCAGTGAGCTTTACCTTGAAGGTAACGGTATCTCCCGGCATAACCATCTCCTTTCCTTCTGGAAGGGTTACTTCGCCAGTTACGTCCGTCGTACGTACGTAGAACTGTGGCTTGTAGCCTGAGAAGAATGGCGTGTGGCGTCCACCCTCGTCTTTCGAGAGAATGTATACCTCAGCCTCGAAGTCAGTGTGCGGAGTGATGGAACCTGGCTTCACGAGTACCTGGCCGCGATGCACGTCCTCTTTCTTCGTTCCGCGAAGAAGGATACCTGCGTTGTCGCCTGCCTGACCCTCCTGGAGCTGCTTGTTGAACATTTCAACACCCGTCACCGTGGTCTTGGTGGTTGGGTGGAGACCAACGATCTCCACGTCCTCACCTACCTTCACGATACCGCGGTCAATACGGCCCGTAACTACCGTACCGCGACCTTCGATCGAGAAGATGTCCTCGATTGC
>CAYXXJ010000003.1:0-792 GCA_964469095.1 uncultured Candidatus Saccharibacteria bacterium | reverse complement strand
TGGGGAGGAGGAGTCCATCGTGTCGACGAGCTCCTTCACCTTAAGTGCCCACTCATCGTTGGCATCAGATGCCTCAAGAGCCTTGAGACCTGAACCGCGAATCATAGGAGTGTCCTTATCGAAGCCCTGCTTCGTAAGGAGTTCGCGGATTTCCTCTTCAACGAGGTCCACCATGTCCTTGTCATCTACCATGTCTACCTTGTTCAAGAAGACAATGAGACGAGGTACACCGACCTGCTTAGCAAGAAGGATGTGCACACGAGTCTGCGGCATCGCACCATCCGTTGCTGCGACCACGAGGACTGCGCCGTCCATCTGGGCAGCACCGGTAATCATGTTCTTGATGTAGTCAGCGTGACCAGGGGCGTCAATGTGTGCGTAGTGACGCTTTGGTGACTCGTACTCCGAGTGGTGAAGCGCGATAGTAATACCGCGAGCCTTCTCTTCTGGAGCGTTGTCGATGTTTTCAACCTTCTCAACGCGAGCCTTGTAGCCTGCTGCTGAGTTGAGGTTGAGAACGTTAAGGATTGCCGCGGTGAGCGTGGTCTTGCCATGGTCAACGTGACCGATGGTACCCACGTTCATATGCGGCTTCGAACGATCGAAATCTGCCATAGTTCGTAAGTGATTGGTAAGTAAGTTGTAAGCGAATGCTCCTAGACCCCACATAAGGGAAAAGGCGCTTCCGTAGGTTGTGCCCACCCGCGAAGCGCCTTTTAACCGCCCCTCCGACCGAACCGGTCGTGGGGTGAATAAAAAGAGCGCCAATCCGCGTTAGTAGTAAGGTAACGC
>CAYXXJ010000002.1:2181-24518 GCA_964469095.1 uncultured Candidatus Saccharibacteria bacterium | reverse complement strand
GCGATACCTTAGATAGTGTCAAAGCACAACTTCATGAAGAGAACGTTGCTACGACGCAATACCAAGCGCTTCAAGGATATGCATTGGCTCAGTTACCATGCCCGCACCTAATCTAATAAAGGTATGTGCAGCAACACCGTGCGGGTCGTTTAACCGATGAGGAACACATAAGAGATCGCGATTATACTCACCGGCAAGGCGTGCGGTAATCAAGGTTCCGGATTTCTCCCCAGCTTCAATAATGAGGACCGCATGCGAGAGGCCAACTACAATTCGATTGCGCTTGGGGAAGTCATAGATCTGCGCTCGATACGCAGGAGGGTTTTCAGAGAGCAAAATCCCTCCTGGAGAGAGAATGTCGTGCGCAAGGCCTGCGTTGGTACGAGGATATATCGTAGCGTCATCAATACCTGAACCAAGGACTGCGACTGTATGAAGTCCAGCTTTAAGAGCTGCCTGGTGCGCACAGGCATCTGTCCCAAGCGCTAGACCAGAGACGATTGAGATTGGGTAACCTGCAAGCCCCTGGATGAGGGATTCACAAGCTTCTTTTCCGTAGGGGGTGAGTGCACGAGAACCGACAACAGCGAGGTATTTCGTTTCCTCAGGAGGGAAAGAACCGCGTGCATAGAGACCGAGGGGCGGTTGCGGTATCTCAAAGAGTTGCTGAGGCAGATCTTTGGGTAAAAGGGAGCGAATCTCCATACCTCTAGTATGCACTAACAAAAAACGCGGGAACCAAGGGTGGCTCCCGCGTGGCCCATTCACGTCTTTTTCGTGAGGCCAAGTATTCTACGGAACTTCCGTTTCCGGAGTATCCATTTCGCAAATTTCTCGCTCACCTCTGAGGTGAGTGCTCGAAGAGCGCTTTCTTCAAGCGGGGTCTCGTCCAGGCGGCGGATACTGTGGACGCGGTGGCATTTTCCTGCCAAGTGATGCAGCCACTGCTCTTCTGCAGGAAGCGCGTCCCAGGTCGCTTGAGCCTTTGCGATTTTATTTTTGAGTTCACGCTCTTTTTTACGAGAACGTCTACGAAGAGGCATAAGCGTTGCGCTCATATACACTCCTTTCTCTCTGGGCCGGACTATACCACACCAGTACTTTCATGAAGGGACTCCCTAGCGTACAATCGGCCTATCTATGCTTGATATTAAGTTTATCCGCGAACACGCCGATCTCGTAAAAGAAGCAGCACGTAAAAAGCGTGTTGAGGTAGATGTTGACCGCCTCTTGGCGGTGGACGAGGAGCGCCGGGTGCTTGCTAAAGAGCTTGATGATAAGCGAGCGGAACAGAACCTTGCCTCAAAGAGAATTGCGCTTGCTAAGGGAGATGAGCGCGGAAACATGATTGTGGCGATGCAGCACTTGAAGCAGGGAATGGGGGAAGCAGAGGAGCGCTACAAAGCAGTGATGGAAGAGTGGCAGCGCCTCATGCTTATGGTGCCAAATATTCCTGATATCACCGTGCCTGAGGGTGAGAGTGATAAGGATAATCAGGAAGTAAAGAAGTGGGGAGAGATTCCTCAGTTCTCCTTCACTCCTAAAGATCACGTGACGTTGATGAGCGAGCTTGGCATGGCTGACTTTGAACGAGGCACGAAGACTGCTGGATTCCGCGGCTACTATCTTAAAGGTGATGGCGCACTCCTTGCCTTTGCTATCTGGCGCTACGCACAGGATTTCTTTGTGAAGAAAGACTTGGTACCTATGATTGTGCCGTCTCTCGTGCGTCGCGAGTCATTCCTTGGCACTGGATTTTTGCCACAGTCAGAAGAAGACTTGTATAAGACGCAGGACGGTGAATATCTTGCAGGTACCGCTGAAGTAGCGACCATGGGCTATTACATGGACGAGACACTTCCAAAAGAAGAGCTTCCACAGAAGTTTCTTGCTTTCTCGCCATGCTTCAGACGTGAAGCAGGTGCGCACGGCAGAGATGTGCGCGGGCTCATTCGTGTGCATGAGTTTTATAAATGGGAGCAGGTAATTTTGTGTGAAGCTTCCCACGAAGAATCGGTAAAATGGCACGAGTGGTTGAATCGAAATACCGAAGAGTTTATTGAATCTCTCAATATCCCGTATCACACAGTGCTTAACTGCGGTGGGGACCTTGGTCTTGGTCAGGTAAAGAAATACGACATAGAGCTGTGGGTGCCAGGAGAGAGTACGTACCGCGAAATTAGTTCCGCTTCGTATTTCCATGACTTCCAGACGCGTCGTCTGAATATCCGTTATCGCGATGCAGACGGAGAGATGCGGTTTGCACATTCATTGAATTCAACCGCAATTCCAACACCTCGCATTCTGGTTTCGATTGTCGAGAACTACCAGCAAGAAGACGGTTCGATAAAGGTTCCTGGCGCACTTGTACCGTATGTCGGCAAGGAGATCATACGACGTCGAGGCTAAGCGCCCGGCAGCAACTAAAGCTTCATCAAGAAAAACAGCACGCAAGGCTGTGGAGGAGCCGGCACCACGTCGAAGAAAATCACTTCGTGCTAAGCGAGAAGAGGCACGCGGAGCACGAAACACACTCACGCTTGTGGTGTTTGTGCTGTGTGCGGGACTGGTGCTCTGTGGACTTTGGCAGCCGCAGGTACGACTTACCACAGTCACCGCGGAGCAAACCCCAGACCCGGAAGGTATTGCTGCGATTGCAAAAGCAAAACTTGTCGGTTCGCATGCTCTTGTGCCACGGGACTCATTCTTCTTCTATCCGCAAGAAGAAATACGACAAGCAATACTTGATGCGTATCCTTCAGTTTCGGCACTACGACTTGAGCGTACTGGATTTACCGAGCTTCGTATTGGTGCCTCATCACGTTCAAGTGCATTTCTTTGGTGTGGTACTCCGGATGAAGCGCTTCTTGGTACAGGCACCTGCTATGACACGGATGCGGAAGGATTTGTTTTTGCGTTGATGCAGGCAACAGAGGAGGATACCGGCATTATGCTCCGCATCTACGCAACGCTTGATGCTGCTTCTTCAACTGACAGCTATCCGCTTCGAGCGAAAGTACAAGGGGCAGAACAGCTTCCAGATATTTTACGCTTTGCGCGCGCAGTAGGTTCGCTTGGTATCCCACTTCGTTCAATTGCCATTCGAGGTGATGAAGCTGATGTGTATAGCGCGGGCGGGACTCGTATTACGTATGTAGTGGGAAGAGAAAAAGATGCGGGGCGCATCGCTGAATCAACCTTCACTGCACTTAACTTTATGGATGGTTCGGTCGAATATGTCGATCTGCGGTTTGATGGGAAGGCGTATATAAAGAGAAGGGAATAGGTAACGGCGCGTCAGAAAATCTCCGACGCGCCGCTGTATTCACGGCGTACCCACGAAAAAGGTCATTGAGTACGCAGATGTAATTGCAGAGCCTGCTGCAAGAAGCATGGTCGCTGCGGTTTGCCAGGCATCCGGGTTTTCGCGATCGCGCATAGCGCAAACGTATTGATAGGATCCGAGAGCAAGGCAGACCACGCCGGTGATGAACAAGACGGACGTAAGTCCGTTAAGCAGAACATCTTCCATAGGCACTTCCTCCTATCGTCACTATATACTATTTCCTAAAAAAGTCAATTTCTGCTAGGGTGTGAAGATGCAGTCATTTTGGGACAACCTTCCTAAGCCTTTCTTCGCGCTTGCGCCAATGGCGGACGTGACGGATCCGGCGTATAGGGCCTTGATTGCGCAGTACGGAAAACCAGACGTCACCTGGACTGAGTTTGTCTCAGCTGACGGTCTCTTTCATATGCGGGAAAAGAAAGGCATTCCTGATGCAGAGAATCCTCTTGTGCGTGATCTCTTGTATACCGAGGCTGAGCGCCCGATTGTGGCGCAGTTCTTCACGAGTAATCCAGAGACAATGGAGTACGCAGCCCGCTACGCACTCGAAAAGGGGTTTGATGGCGTTGATATCAATATGGGATGTCCTGACAAGTCGATAGAGAAACAGGGCGCAGGCGCTTCTCATATGAAAGATCCGAAACGTGCACGGGAAGTCATTGAGGCAGCAATTCGAGGAACACAAGGGAAGATTCCTGTATCGGTGAAGACGCGTATTGGGTATAACAAGATTGAGTACCAGGAATGGCTTCCGCATCTTCTTGCAACTGATATTGCGGCACTGACCGTGCACATGAGAACGCGTAAAGAAATGTCTAAGGTCAAGGCACACTTTGAGCTTGGCGCTGAGGTGGTCTCGTTCTGCCGAGATAGAAACAGGGAAGTGAAGCTTCTTGGTAACGGCGACATCATGTCTCTTTCTGAAGGACAGGCACTTGCTTCGTCTCAGGGATGGGACGGTCTTATGCTTGGTCGCGCCATCTTCGGTAATCCGTGGGTGTTTAAGGGACGCTCTCCTTCAGACCTTACCCTTTCTGAACGTCTGACTTCCCTCCTTGCGCTTGCTGAAAAATTTGAGGCACTTCGCCCTACGAAGCACTACGCAATTCTAAAGAAGCATTTCAAGGCGTTCGTACAAGGCTTTGATGGGGCTGCTGAGCTACGTGCCCGCCTTATGGAGACTACGAATCTTGAAGAGCTTAAGGCAGTGATAAAACGCGGCCAGCCCTAGAAGGCCGGCCGCGTTCCCCGTCTGCCCCTGGTGTCTTTTCGTAGGAAGACACCAAGCGAAACGGTCCGTATGAAGTATACTATCGCGTGATGACTCACCAGTCCCTCTACCGTGCATATCGACCGCAGTCCTTTAAGGATGTCGCAGGTCAGGATCATATTGTGTCTGCCCTTACCGAACAGCTAAAAGCTGGAACGGTAGGGCATGCGTATTTGTTTGCTGGATCACGAGGTCTTGGAAAGACGAGTGTGGCTCGTATCTTCGCACGAGAGCTAGGAGTGTCTGATAAAGATTTGTACGAGATTGATGCTGCTTCAAACAATAGTGTTGAAGACATTCGAGCACTCTCAGAAAACGTGTACACACTTCCCTTTGATTCTGCGAAGAAACTCTATCTGCTCGATGAGGCTCACATGCTTTCTAAGGGCGCTTGGAATGCATTCTTGAAGACGCTTGAGGAGCCACCTTCGCATGCAGTCTTTATTCTCGCTACGACCGAGAAAGAAAAGATTCCGGAGACCGTTCAAAGTCGCTGCCAGGTGTTTGAATTTAGAAAACCTTCACACGAAGGACTCGTAAAGTTGGTGGCGGGAATTGCTAAGAAAGAAGGGTACGCTCTTGAAGCAGGGGTCGCAGAACTTGTTGCGCTCCTTGCAGATGGTTCTTATCGAGATGCGCTTTCAACGCTTGAAAAAGTATTTTCTGTTTCAAATGATAAGAAGATTACGCGCGCTGAGGCTGAAGCTGCGACTGGTGCGCCGCGAAACGAATTGGTGAGTGACTTTGTTTCTGCGCTTCACGAAGGGAATGCAGCAAAGGCACTTGCGGTACTTCAAACAACAACGAGAGATGATATATCCATGCCGCTTTTCCTCTCGCTTGTACTTGAGCGTAGCCGAGCAGTGCTTCTGACTCGTCATGCTCCTGAGCTTCGTGCCGCTTTACAGGCTGAGTTTGGAGAAGACTATGCGCTTCTTGAGAAAATGGCAGGGGATTCAAAACTTACGCACGAGACCCTTGCTGCGCTGCTTACTGCAGCGGGGCAGATGCGCTACGCACCCGTCCAGGCGCTTCCGCTTGAGCTTGCAGTGATAGCTCTCTACGGCGCATGAAAGTAGCGAGCGCTATACAGCTCGCGGTTGTCGTTGTGCTCCTTGGAGTTTCCGGGTATCTCTTGTATCCGCAACTGACTTCCCTCCTTACTACTCCATGCGAGAAGCCACTTCCCTATACCATCGCTTCAGTTGATAGTCGGTTTGATATAAGTGACGCAGCTGTACAAGCCGCACTTAAGGATGCTGAAGCACTCTGGGAAGAGGCTGCGGGACGAGATCTCTTTACGCTAAGCAATGAAGGAATACAGGTGCGCTTTGTGTATAGCGACGAACAGAAGGCAAATGAGCTTGGCGCAGTGATTGATGCTGAGCAGGAAGCATATGATGCGAAGAAAGAAGACCTTGAAGCATTAAAAGCTGCATACAATCAGGCAAAAGAAAGCTATGAAGCCCGAGCTGATGCCTTTGATGCTCGTGCCGCCCGCTATCACGAAGAGGTGGCGAAGCGTAATCGAGAGGGGGGCGCTTCTCCTCAAGAATACGAGCGACTGGAGCGAGAGCGTAAGGCGCTTGAAGCTGAGCAAGACACGCTGAACGCTATGGCTACAGAGGTGAATGATGCAGCTGCTGCATTAAATGAAGCGGTAGATGAATTGAATGCGCTTGCAAAGAAGTTGAACAGGAAAGTAAATACGTATAACGAACAGGCAGGAGATGCGTTTGATCAGGGTGACTACCAAGAAGATGCGACAGGAAAGCGCATTAGCGTGTATGAATTCTCAGACGGTATCGATTTGCGTAGAGTGCTAGCTCATGAGTTTGGGCACGCACTCGGTATTGGTCATGTGGAGGATCCGGGCGCAATTATGTACTCATTCAACACTGGCTCACGTCTCATCCTTACGGAAGATGATCTCTCCGCACTGCGTACGGCCTGCCGCCTTGATTAGTAGTCAGTAACAAGGCACGATACAGCTATTGGGAGATCGTCTAATGGTAGGACAGCGGGTTTTGGTCCCGTCAATCTAGGTTCGAATCCTAGTCTCCCAGCAAAAACTGTATAATCTGGTTATGGTTGATATCCCGTCTTTTTTCAAAGTCTCAAAAACAGTTTGGACTTCCGAGAACTTCCAAAATATCCTTTTGGGTAATTATGTAGAAACTGACCGCCAAGGTCAGGCTGTTGATTCAGCGAATTTGCAGGATTTGAAGCAGACGCAAGCTGAGAAACTTGTTTTCAAAGATGCCGATGCATTCTTGGAGTATTTAGCACTCTTAATCCAAAACCAGATTGAAGGAACGGAAGGAGAACTTCTTAACGATAGTTCTGCGAATTACTTTTTCGTACAAGGCAAAGACAACAAGTTTTACTCAGTTCTAGTCAGATGGGAGTCAGCCCAAGGACTCTGGCGTTGCGGAGCATATCTTCAAGAGGAGCTAAAGTTGCCTAACTTCAAGGTCTTCTTTCCGGCCTAAGGTCGTTCCAACATCGTCCCAGACAGCCAGTAGTCATGAACACCCTATCTGACGAGTATAAGAAGTTTTACTAGTGTCGTGTTAGCACTATTCAGATATGCCTACTTGACAAACTATTTATACATAGTACTATACATAATAGATTTGCATGTTCCTCCTCGTCCACAGCGTACGCGAGTATTCGCCCATGCGGGGCAGGAGAAACAACTATGTGCATTTACATCAAGGGTATGGGAAACGTTTCCGTCACGCCGAACAAGGATCTCTCCCTCCTCGCTGCGCATATTGCCGGGATGGAGAAATCTGAGTTTGAAGCGTGGGCACGCGTTGTCATCGAAGGTCTCAAAGCCCGAGCTGACGACTGCGACGATGAGAAGATGCGCTCCGCACTCTTTTCATTTGCCCAGACTGCACGTGAACAACTTGCAGCACTGACGTAAATTCCCCTTGAGACAGCGCCGGTCATCGAAAGATGGCCGGTGTTTCTTTATATAGGGTAGGCATATTTTCTTACAGGTATATACTCCGCACATGAATCAAACGGGTGACAAACCGGCTGTGCTTATCACCGGAGGAGGTCGCGGATTGGGACGTGCCCTAGCAAAACGTCTCGCAGTCGACTTCAACGTGCTTGTGGTCGGAAGGACAGAGAGTGATCTACAAGAAACGTGTAGAGAACTTACGGGTGCTGAGTATGTTGTCGGAGACGTTACCATCCCCGCTACCGCTGACGCTGCACTTACAAAACTCAAAGAACTTGGATGGAACCTTACTGCCCTAGTGTGTAACGCTGGGATAGGAAAGAGTCGGCCAACGCATGAAGTTTCAACCGAAGAATGGCAGTCTATTCTCGACACAAACCTGAACGGTGCCTTCTATTTCAGCAAAGCAGTGCTTCCAAGGTTTGTAGAGCAGAAGCAAGGAGCTCTTTGCTTCATAAGTAGTAGTGCTGGTGTACGAGGGTATGCGTATGAAGCTGCGTATACCGCAAGCAAACATGCACTCGTTGGTCTTGCCAAAAGTATTGCGCTTGAATACGGAAAACATGGAATTAGTTCGGTAGCTCTCTGCCCTTCGTTCATCGAAGGAGCTATGACTGACCGTACGATACAAGGACTTTCTGCGCGCCGCAGTATCTCTTTAGACGAAGCACGAGAGGTGATAGAGAAGGTAAACCCACAGCGACGCATTATTCCTCCTGAGGAAGTAGCAGAAATGGTCGCATTTGTTTGCGAGAACAAAGTTCCTGCGCTTAGCGGTAGTGCAGTAGTGCTTACCGGAGGAGCATCATGAGCAATCAAGAGAAAATAGACCTACTCTTGTCTTGGCTTAGGGAGAATCTTCCTGACGGTCCTGGAATACTTGTTCCGGTGAGCGGCGGCTCTGATAGCGCCCTGTGCTTCTGGTTGTGTGCTCAGGTAGCAAAAGAACGAACCAAGGGAGTGAGTATGGGAACCAGTCTTCGCTCGAAGGAATGGTTTGAATCCGTCGGTACCGTTGAACTCCATACAGGAGACGTTGCGGGCGCTAATCCTGAAGTGGCGCGCTGGGCGCATTTCCTTACGCAATGTCTGACCGAAAATAGAATACTCATAGGTTCCCGTAACCGAACTGAGAGTGTGCTTGGTACTTTCAGTAACGCAAGTCGTGTAGCAACGTTTCTCCCTCTTGCAGGTCTTTGGAAACACGAAGTAATGGAGCTGTGTGATTTTGTGGGTATTCCAGAAGAGATCACAGCCTCAAGTAGACGTGCAGATCCAGAATGCGGACGACCTGCGAAGATGGCAGACATTCAGTATGAAGCAGTCGATCGATTCTTGCAGGAAAAGTTACACCTTCCTATCGACACCTCCTTGGCTGAACCTTCACAAGAGCAGCGTGAGTATCTTGAGACTATCTATGTTGAGAACGCTTACAAAGCAGGCCTGCCTGCGGTTGGTCCGAAACCAGGCTAGGGGTATTCGAATGCGCTAGTGATGGCTGTGCTCGGTGCGTTTACCAAACGTTCTTCCATAGAGGAAGTACGTTGCAAGGGCGGTGGTAATCGGCACAGCAAGAATCAGTCCCGCAGTACCCATAAGAATACGGAGTATTTCAGTAGCAAAAGCCTCGCTATTTAAAATGTACCCTATGCTGGTATCAGAATTCTGGAGCAAGAGCAGCAGAGGTAGTGATGTTCCTACATAGGCAATGGCAAGAGTATTAATGAGTGCTCCTATGTGTTCTCTGCCAATACGCATTGCTCGAGCGTAGGTCTCCCGACGTGTGTACTGTGTACCAGCGCGACAAAGCTCCTCGACCGCTATCGCTTGTCCAATAGCAATGTCGTACAGTACGCCAAGAAGACCAATCATGATTCCGCCGAACAATAACCCAATCAGGTTAATTCGACCGTCTGTATTGAAGTTTAGATATACGTTTTCTTCGCTCGTAAATCCAGAAAGGTTTGCGGTGTCTATAGCGAGATAGGTAGCGACACCGATCACTATAACGGTAAGTACCATTCCCGCCATTGCGACAGTAGTAGTTCGGTTTACGCCGTGGGTAATATACGACCCAACAACGATAATAAGTGACGCTACGCCAAGGGAAACAAGAATAGGTGAGTGTCCGCCATAAATACTCGGGATCAATAGATAAAAAATAAGTACTAAACTACCCAAGAGACTTGCGAGTCCGCGAATGCCTTGCCACCCACCAAAAGCAAGGAGTAAGACAAGGACACCAAGCGTAACGATAAGTAACACATTAAGACGGTAGGGGTCTGCAACAGACCACATTTCAGGGTCGAAGCCACCAGTAGTGTGCCGCGTGTAAATAAGATCCCCAGTCTCAACTTGAATGTAGTCATTATTAAACGTAGCCCGTGTACCCTTTTCAACGCCTTCGAGCACTTCAATCGTAATAGTTTGTGTTTGAGAACGAAGCCCGGTTCCGCCAATGGTAGTCTCCCACGATTCAGAGGCAGTGATCACTCGCGATTTCGCGAGATACATCATCTCTCGTTGGCTCCACTGCGCACCTTCTTGTGCGTATGCAAGCGGGGGAATGGCTATGCTTGATACAAGAATAGTGGAAAGAACAACCAAGAAGAGCAGTGGCTGTATTCGCTTCATGCGCATTTCTTACACACACCAAAGAAGTCAAGCGCATAGGAGTCAAGTAAAGAGAACCCCTGTGCCTTCTTAAGAGCTTCGCGTTCAGGATGGGGATGGTGTGGCACCTGTATATCTTCAACACGTCCGCAGTTACGACAGACAGCGTGGTGATGATGCGGTCTACCAACCGCCATTTCGTAATGTGCATGTTCATGCTCAAGATTTACGCGCCGTACCAGCTTTGCTTTGTAGAGTTCTTGCAATGCGCGATAGAGCGTTGTGTCATTCAGGCTCCGTTCCATTCGAGTAGCGATTTGCGATACCGAAAGCGGCTTTGATTCGCGTAGAAGCAATGAAATAAGCGCTATGCGTCCCGGTGTTGCCCGCATACCTGCTTGCTTGAGGAGCTCTTTGGGAGCGAGTATAGGCCCCATATGCGTACACTGTATCAGACGCAATACAGTTGCAAAAGAAGAGACCTCGCAGCTGCGAGGTCTCGAAAAAGCTAGCGGAGGAGGTACCGGAGTCCTCGTTCCACCACGCGCATACCAAAGACACTTTCTAGTCCAAGTATTGCAGCGCGTACCAGAATGAGCCAGCCAATAGCTTGTGCCACAAGTAGATCTGCATGGTCTGTTACCAGTCCAAATGCAAGTAAGAGGCCAAGTACCGGAAGGGCAATATTCTTTACAAGATCAGTAAGTACATGGAAGTGAAGACCTGCATGCGCCGCGTGGCGATGCAGAGGACTCACCTTGGACAAAATGCGGTGTTGCAGAATGTTTACAAGCGCTGCTGCACCCGCAAACACAAACAACACTACACCGTGTACTTCATGACGATGCCCGCCATGCGCTTCTCCTGCTTCATGGAGTACATGAAAGCCTAGAGCAAAGAGAAGTGCGGTTGCAAGCAGTCCGCTCACGCCGACCACTAACTTTGAATTGAAGTGGTGGCGGATGGCAAAGGCTGCGGTAAGGGGAATAAGCGCAAGGAGGGTATCGGTCGCTACATGACCGATATCAGCAAGAAGCGCAAGACTTCCAGACAACCATGAGCCACCAAGCTCAAGTGCCACAATTACAAACGTCAGTAGCCAGGCTTTGGTATAGAGGCGAACGGGTGCGTCCAGATCCTCTAATGCAACAGTAGCCATAGATGATTCCTTGTTCTACATGCAAGTAACTTGCATGTACGAAGTATGAACGCAATCTCCACTAAATGCAACTACGATGCGTGTACCGCACATGACAACAGATATAGCGTTTGTATCAGTGTACAAAAACTAACACCAGACACATTAGTAAATATCTGTTGCATAACTTATCTATCCCCAGAAGGTAAAAGAATACCGTTCGTTCGTCACGGTACACTAATGAAGCAGTCGGGCAAGAAATGGTGGTGAAGGAAGGAAAGCGGTCCGGCCGTGCTTTCTCTACCGACTGTGCGTACGAATGGACTCAGATCCGAAAAGGCGACGACATTTCTCGAAGCAACTCGCTAAGTACGAGGCGGTCTTAGTGACGCGTACCAAACAGGGAACCAAAGACGGTCCTCCTTCAAGAAACGGTCCGACTGATGAGCGTCGCCGGGTATTCCTTAAAGGTATCTTAGTTCTCATTGCTGGCGCGTTTGCGTCTACGCTCTTCCCAAACAAAGCTGAGGCGCTTGTCATGGGTTCCTCTCCTGGAACAGGGATTGTCGGAATGCGTAACGCAGCAAACGCGCGTATCAATCCTGCGGTCATCGAAGGAAATAGTGTTTTAAAAAAGACCACTGTGATTTCCTCGTCAGGTGCAGTGCATACTCCAGCGTCAGGAAAAAAGATGCGTGTGTACAACACCAAATTCTCGCTTGATGCCAACATGACTAGTATCTCGTTCCGCTTTACTGCAGGAGGGACTGATGTTGAGAAATACCTTGCACCTCGCACTGGCGGTCTCTATGGGACCAATCAGCATCCGAACTATGTAGAGGGAGGTGTGAACGAAGCTTTTTATTGCAGTATGAGTGGTACCGGGAATGTGCAGATCAATATTGATTATTTAGAAGTGTAATTTTTAAACAGTATGGCTACGCGCGCAGTAGAGTGGTCCCCAACAGGCACAGCAGTGCCGTATGCCTCCTACGACTCGTCAAAGACGGTGCTCGGAGACCTCATCAACCAGTACACGGGTGCTGGAGCGTTGGATAAGTACGCAGGCCCTATTCGTACTGGTAGAGATGCCGCACTTACCGCTACCTATGGTGTCGCTCGTCCAAACGAAACTTCTACCGCAGTGCCTGGTATATTTCCGCACGTGGTGCGCTGGGCGAATAAAACAGGGTATGAGACTTCAGGTACGGTTGCTGTTTCTGGAACTGCAGTAACCGGCACCACTACCTCGTGGCTTACTAACGGGGTGCCGGTAGGTGCAGTGATTGGGTTTGGCTCAACAGATCCAAGCGCCATTACTACCTGGTACACCATTACGGCTGTTAACTCAGACACATCACTTACACTCCAATCAACTGCAGGCACTATTAACTCAGGTACTGCCTACGTTATCAATAAGGATTACCAGAAGGACTGGGTATTCTTGGCTGATAACGCCGCAGCTGCTGCAACGAGACGTATTACGCTGTTTGAATACGACCGCAACACCTCCATCTTCACCTGGCGTGGCTTTATCACACAGACGCATCCTACGGCTACCAACCACACGATTCGTGGTATGCGCGCAGTGTATGGAACGTATACGACCGGCACTGTCTCGGTCTCAGGCGCAACAGTGACTGGCAGCACCACTACTTGGAGTGCCGATCGCATTTTTATCGGAAGTCGTATTGGTTTTGGTTCAACCGATCCAACCCAGATTAGTACCTGGTACTACATAAACGCGGTTGGTAGCGATACCTCTATTACGATTCAGACCAACGTCACTGCGTCAGGTACCGGCGGTACTGCAGCAAACCTCAGTATTGCAGGAGGTACAGCATACGTTATTGAAGACTTGCGTATCTTGAATGCAAACACAAACGCTACAGCGGCGAACGGCGGACTCTTTATGTCTGCAGGACTCTCGTTTAACGATTTCGTATCAGCAGGTACGACGATTGCTGCGGCGGTTGCTACCGACAAAGTAAAGGCTAACTACTGGCTTGCCGACGCGTCGACAGTCACGAACACGATTGCTGACGGTTGTGCACTTGATGATCGAGATAGCTGGACCCAGCAATTCTGCTACATCATCAATAACACAGCGACGCCAAGCGTATTCAAATACAATTTTAGAAAAGCATTAACGCTTGCATCAGGAAAAGACACAACGACACTGATTCTCACGACCGGTACGCAAGCGGTAACAGGTACCGTGTCACAAAACAATAACGGTCGAATCGGCACACTTGCGCATGGTCCTGGTAACGGCGTTAAGAGTCTGTATTTTGCGACAACAACACGTATCTATCGAGCGCCTATTTCAGGTATTACCGGAGGTTCTACCACGTGGGCAACCGATTCCATGGTCGAAATCCCTACCGGTACCACCTCTACGTACGCTGCTTCCTCAGTCATGACTGCAGTAGAAATTGCCGACTCAATCGATCGTCTCATCATCACAGGTACGGGCGCAGGTACTGCGTCTCTCACCAACCATGCATACATCACGCAATACAACACCATCTCAAACCCATTTGATCTCCCATTCCTTATAGATTCTCGCCAGCAGGATCAATCGCTGGCTGACAACAATTCCTGTCCGCATCCTAGTCCGCTTGGAGCTGCGCTGAACGTGTGGTCTGAGGGAGGTCTTGTATATATGAGCCGTACCGGTACTACTTCCGCTGCAAACCAGATATATGCCATTCCGTGCGGTGCAGATTGGGACTTTGCTTCAAGCACCAATAATCGACTTATTACCCCTGCACTTTCTACACCAAACGCAGTACATCTTTCGCGTGTCTTAATCTCGGCAGAACTGTACCTTGGTGGTGGCGGACTTCGACTTCCTACCGAGGGGTATCGTGTCTACTATCGCACCTCAGGAATTAGTGATAACTCAGGGTCCTGGACACTTATTGATTCAACCGGAAACCTTTCAAGTGCTGTAGCGGGTACAGAAGTACAGTTTATGTTTGAGTTCCGCACTATCGGTACGTTCTGTATTCCATCGCGTATCTACAGTCTTGCGTGTCTCTACGAAGACAACACTACAGACAGTCACTACCAGCCATCAGTAGCGTTCTCTTCAACCTCAGCAAAACAGTTTGCGTGGCGCTTCTCTACTGCTTTTGGAGGCACAGTTCCTCGTCTCAAGGTCTCACTGTATGACGCGGTAGCGGGAACACTGCTTGCGACTGATGATTCAACAACCCAAGGTGGTACGTGGGAGAAATCTACCAACGGCGGATCGTCCTGGGGAAGTTATGTCACCTCAGACAAGGTGAATGACACGACCTACATACGATTCACCCCTGCATCGCTCGGTGACAACATAAAAGTCAGAGCGCTCCTCACTCAGTACTAATCGTATGATCACTATCACCAACAAGCTTACGATTACGGACGGACCCTCATTGGTTCTGTACTCACCTGCAGGTGACTATCAAGACACTGATCTTATTCTCTACGCTGACGAACAAGAACCAGGAACACCTATCGCGCAGTTTCAAGCACAGTTCGTAAAGTACGGACCAGTGGTATATCAGTACAACAGTCCTGAAGAGCTTGGTGAAGCACTCTATACAGTTGACCCAGAATCAACTCATGACGCGGTTGCGCTCTATAAGGAAGAGCTTGCACGTGATAAGGCGAGAGCACAGGGAACACTCACACCTTCAGATCCTGTACCTGTTGCAGAAGTACCGGTATCAAACGAGGAAGAAGCAGACACCAAGTTCTTCCGTGAAGAAGCTGCAAAAGCTGAGGCCTCATCTACCCCTGAAACCACAGGAGAAGTACTTGGCGAAACCACTACTGCGCCTGAAGAATCTCTTCCAGAGGTACTCGTTCCAGAAACTCCTGTTGATCCAGGTCCTACATCTTCCACTACTCCAGAAGTGGTGACTGAACCACTGCCGGTGATTGAAGCAGCTCCTATAGAGGCTGTGGATCTTTCAACGACGACACCTGAATAACGTATGGCACTTACCGATATCAATTTTAACGAAGGAGAAGGACAAGACTTCATTGTCGAACTTGCACTTGGTGGACTCGGTACCCCAGACGATATTCTTGTTGAAGCTGGAGCATCTCAGTTCCCAGTAAATGAGATAGAAGGGCAGACGGGAGGCGACATCTTCATCCTCAATGACTGATATGGACACTTTCAAAGAATTCATGCAGGACTACCTACCCTACCTTGAAGAGGCGCGTCGTCGTCTCATGTTTACGGTCGTTGTCTTCGGTGCACTCTTTGTTGCAGGATTCTTTGCTTCTCCCTATATCATCAAGGCGCTGGTTGAGTTTCTCGCGTTTGAGAACGTGCAGTATGCGGTGCTCTCGCCCTTCCAGCTCCTGTCTACATCTTTTGATGTAGGTCTTTTCTTTGCAGTGACCTTCTCACTTCCGCTTATCATTGCTGAGATCTATGAATTTCTTGCAAGTGCATTTACCAAGCAAGAACGAAAGATTTTCCATCGCTATCTCATACTTGCCGTTGTCCTTTTCATCATGGGCTTTATGTACGGCGGCGCAGTGTTGTACTACGCGGCGTGGGCGGTGGCTTCAGTAAACAGTACGCTTGGTCTTGCAAACGTCTGGGATATTAGTCAGTTCATTTCCCAAGCCCTCGTGACATCTTCTCTCCTAGGTCTCTTATTTGAATACCCGCTTATCCTATCGGCTCTCATGCGCTCAGGTATTGTCCCGCGGCAGTACCTGGTGCGTGGGCGCCGGGTGGCGATCGCGGCGACGGTAGTTATTGTGGCACTCCTTCCACCAACAGACGGAGTATCGCTTATGATTATGTCAGTTCCGCTTATTGGCATGTATGAGTTGACCCTTCTCCTTGCGCGCGAGGGAAAGGGTCAGGTCGTACCTGGTTCGGTAATGGTATGACCTTTATAAATAGCAACTATACCTATGTTTGGCATTGGCACTAAAGAACTCATCATCATTGCGGTTGTACTGCTTGTCCTCTTTGGATCAACCAGAATTCCGCAGCTCGCAGAAAGTCTCGTGAAGGCGATCCGTACGCTCCGGGGCGCATTTACGAGCGATGAGACAGGGAAGAAGAAATAGCTTCATAGTTGTGCTGGTTGCCGCACTCTTGGTTGCGGCTCCTTCGGCGTATGCAGCATTTACGACGTATGCTCCTGGGCAGACGATTGTGCTTGGCGACTTCGTCTATGACGACGAGTACGTAGCGACGACTTCAGACTGCACCGTCTCTATTTGGTCGCCAACTGGTGTGGCGGTAGTCACTGATGGCGCAATGACCGCGAATGCCAATGGTTGGCACTACTACAACTATGCAACCGTCACGCAGGGTACCTTCCCGGCGACGATGACGTGTGGATCAGACCTCGATGGGTCCCTCATCAGTCAAACGATGAGCTTCATAGTGGCGACATCATCGGCTGATGCGACGATTGCAAGTGCGTCCTCGTCTATTGCTGCGGTAGTGAACGCAAATACGAATGCAACTGTTCTTACGGCCTCATCATCTCTCGGTATCTCACTCTCCTCAATCCTCTCGTCGTTTGCTTCCATTCCAGCAAACGTCTGGGCTGCAGGAACGAGAACACTCTCATCGTTTGGAACACTTGCAGCTGACGTCTGGACGAACAGTACGAGAGCACTTACCGATGCCACCCTTACGAGCGGCTCGCTCGCAACGCTCGGTGACGTTCAATCAGCTTCTTCATCAGTCACCGCCCTCGTAAACGCCAACACCAACACCGCTTCCTCTTCTATCGGCTCCCTCATCGCAGGCGTCCCAGCAGGAGTCTGGAATGTCGCTACTTCAACCTTTACGAATGCAGGTACAGCAGGGAAGCATTTCGTCGCAACACTTGATGCTGCAGTCTCTTCAATCACCGGAGGAGGGGGTGGTGGCAGCCTCACCGCAGCTGACGTCTGGACGTACGGTACTCGTACCCTTACTGGTGCAGGCCTCTCCGCAGGTTCACTCGCTGTACTCTCTGATGTGACGAGTGCCTCGTCTTCGATCGTCGCGCTTGTGAATGCGAACACTAACACCGCGTCGTCGTCGCTTGCTGCGGTCATAAATGGAAACACTAATACTGCTTCGTCTTCGATTGCTGCGGTGGTGAATGCGAACACCACCAGCGCATCCTCGTCACTTGCTGCAATCATTAACGCAAACACGAACGCAACGGTGCTAGCTGCGTCCTCGTCGCTTGGCATTTCTCTTTCTTCAATAACAAGCTCGATTGCCTCTATCCCGGCAAACGTCTGGGCAGCAGGCAGTCGTACGCTCACCTCGTTTGGTACGCTCGCGTCTGATGTCTGGTCTAACGGTACACGCACCCTTACCGGAGCGTCGCTCTCAACTGGCTCGCTTGCGACACTGAGTGACGTTCAATCAGCTTCCTCCTCTGTTACCGCTCTTGTGAATGCCAACACGAACACTGCCTCATCTTCTATTGCAGCGGTGGTTAGTGGAAACATCGCCACAGCGTCATCTTCAATTGTTGCTCTCGTAAATGCCAATACCAACACCGCATCTTCTTCACTTGGTTCATCGCTCACATCGCTAGCTTCCTCAGTTGCTGCTATCCCAGCAAACGTGTGGGCGGCCGGCACGCGTACACTCACTTCGTTTGGAACACTCGCTTCAGACGTGTGGACCAACGGCACACGCACCCTCACGGGCGCTTCTCTTACAACAGGTTCACTCGCAACACTCAGTGATGTTCAATCGGCTTCTTCATCAGTCACTGCGCTCGTAAACGCCAACACCAATACCGCCTCTTCTTCGATTGTGGCGGGGGTTAACGCAAACACAGCGAACGCTTCTTCCTCAATTGTTGCGCTCGTAAACGCCAACACCAACACGGCCTCTTCTTCTATCGGTTCCCTCATCGCGGGTGTTCCAGCAGGAGTCTGGAATGTTGCCACCTCAACCTTTACGAATGCAGGCACAGCAGGCAAGCACCTGGTCGCCACGCTTGATGCTGCGGTCTCAAGTATTTCAGCCAGTGGCGGCGGTCTCACCGCAGCTGACGTCTGGACGTACGGCACCCGCACCCTCACTGGTGCAGGGCTTTCAGCAGGCTCACTCGCTGTACTCTCTGATGTGACCAGTGCCTCCTCTTCGATCGTCGCACTTGTGAATGCGAACACTAACACTGCGTCGTCCTCAATTGCTTCAGTAGTAAATGGCACTACAAATACGGCATCGTCTTCGCTTGCAGCAGTTATAAATGCAAACACGAACACTACGGTGCTCGCAGCATCCTCATCACTTGGAATCTCACTCACGTCCATAACAAGCTCGATTGCCTCTATCCCGGCAAACGTCTGGGCAGCAGGCAGTCGTACGCTCACCTCGTTTGGTACGCTCGCGTCTGATGTCTGGTCTAACGGTACACGCACCCTTACCGGAGCATCGCTCTCAACTGGCTCGCTTGCGACACTGAGTGACGTTCAGTCAGCATCCTCTTCCGTCACGGCACTTGTGAACGCAAACACGAATACTGCGTCTTCGTCTCTAGGAGCTGCGGTAGCTGCAGGAACTGCAAGCGTAAATGCGAACACTAACAGTGCGTCGTCTTCGCTTGCTGCGATAGTGAACGCAAACACCAACGCGACTGTTCTTGCAGCATCCTCTTCACTCGCTACCTCAATTAACGCGGTAGCGTCTTCAATCGCTTCTATCCCAGCAAACGTGTGGGCGGCCGGCACGCGCACGTTGACTTCTTTCGGTACGCTCGCGTCTGATGTCTGGACGAACGGCACGCGTACACTCACCGGTGCCTCACTTTCCACAGGGTCACTTGCCACACTGTCTGATGTGCAGTCAGCAAGTTCTTCAGTTGCAGCGGTCGTAAATGGAAATACTAATACCGCTTCATCATCTCTTGGTGCTGCTATCAGCGCAGGTACCGCAAGCCTCACTACGACTATTGGTAACGCTTCTTCATCAGTCACTGCGCTCGTAAACGCCAACACCAACACCGCTTCCTCTTCTATCGGTTCCCTCATCGCGGGTGTTCCAGCAGGAGTCTGGAATGTCGCTACTTCAACCTTTACGAATGCAGGTACAGCAGGGAAGCATTTCGTCGCAACACTTGATGCTGCAGTCTCTTCAATCACCGGAGGAGGGGGTGGTGGCAGCCTCACCGCAGCTGACGTCTGGACGTACGGTACTCGTACCCTTACTGGCGCAGGTCTCTCCGCAGGCTCACTCGCTGTACTCTCTGATGTGACCAGTGCTTCGTCTTCGATTGTGGCGCTTGTGAATGCGAACACCAACACCGCGTCGTCGTCGCTTGCTTCAGCTATCTCCGCAGGAACTGCAAGTGTGAACACGAATACGAATAACGCCTCTTCATCTATTACTGCGGTGGTGAATGCAAACACAAACGCGACGGTGCTCGCAGCGTCGTCCTCGCTTGCCACTTCAATCAGCTCGGTCGCAACGTCAATTGCCGCTATTCCAACCAACGTATGGGCAGCGGGCACGAGAACACTCTCATCGTTTGGCACGCTTGCGTCTGATGTGTGGAGTGTAGCGACTCGTACGCTCACGAGCGGCTCGCTTTCGTCTGGTAGTCTCCAGGGTTCAGAGTGGTCGGTTGCGCTTTCTGATTCACGAAGTGTTCTTGCAGGAACTGCGTATAGAGCGACGGTAACGGTAGTTCATGAGGGTACGCTTACAAATCCTCAGAACACTCCGACCATAACGCTCTACGATTCAAATCGAAGTGTCGTGGTTTCAAATGCCGCAATGACATTGGTTTCAACAGGTATCTATCAGTACTCCTACACAACCTCTGGAAGTTCAGCAGAGGGTGCTTGGGAAAGTGTTGTATCAACCGGAGTTGAAAGTGGTAAGACGGTCGCAAACTCCTCATTCTTTGTAGTGTCGACTGCACCGGCACAAGTCATTGTGCAGAGTATGGGAACGACGACGGTTCCTGATATCACTGCAAACATTCGTATCACCAACGAAGGTAACTCTGATTACGAGTATCAATACGAATGGTGTGTGGTTAGTAACCCAGGCAACCTCTGCGGTGGTGGAGACGACACGTACTACGCGTCTGCTGCCAAACTCATTGATGCAGGACAGAACTTCGACACCACACTCTCTGCGACTGTCCCACTTCCAGGCACCTACTACTTCAAAGTGGTTGCCTACTTCGGTGCTGACTCTTCAGGCTCTACGCGTCAGTTCACAGCAACAGGCACCGGAGGTTCTGGTGGCTCAGGAGGGTCAGGAGGCAGTGGTGGTTCTGGAGGATCGGGCAGTGGTAGCGGAAAGAAAGAAACAACGACAGGAACACCTTCAGGTGCGGACTTGAATGGTGATAGTAAGGTAAACGCAATCGACTTCTCCATCCTCCTTGCGTTCTGGAAGACCAGTCCACCGTTTAAGAACGCAGGAGTAGATATGAACAACGACAAGCGAGTAGACGCAGTCGACTTCTCAATACTACTGTATCGTTGGGGCAGGACTACATCATGAAATATCTCTTCCTCCCACTAGTGTTTCTCTTTGCGCTTCCTGCACACGCAGCAACAGTGATCGTTGAACCTACTAATGGAGAAGCAGCTCCAGGAGAGTCATTTACTCTTACCGTCTCACTTACTGCAGATGGAGAGGCGGTAAACGCAAGTGAAGGGAGTGTTCGTATTCCGTCAGGTGTAGTCGTTGAGAGTGTGTCTGCAGCAGGCTCTCTGTTTACGCTCTGGCCCTCATACCCTGCGTTCTACACGACTGATCGTATGGTTGAGTTCTCAGGCGGGGTACCTGGAGGAATCTCTTCTGGTACCACCGGTCTCCTCTTTACAATACGCGCACATGCAGAGCGCCCCGGAGCGTATGAGTTTTCACCTACGGGTGTGGGGGTGTATAGAAATGATGGGGAAGGCACTCCTGAAGAAGTGAATACCAAAGGTGCCCTGATTACAGTGCGAGAAGGTGCAAAGGCTCCTCGTGTCTCAACAAAAGAAGCGACACCTCTTGTTGCTGATATTGGCCAAGACGCAGCGCTCTTTGATGGGCAATACTTCGTTGCGTTTTATGGAGGCGATAGAGGAGCTGGTGTTCGTTATGAAATACGCGAAGGTACCGGAGACTACGTTTCTGCAGATCGCTACTATGTGATTAGAGATCAGACGTTGAAAACACCAATCACGGTACGTGCTCTTGATGCTGAGGGTGTAGTGCAAGAGGTAACACTTAATCAGCAACCTCCATACCTTCTTATAGTGATTGTGTTACTTGCGCTTGTAGTGCTTGGAGCCCTCTTTATGCGTCGTAAAAAAGCAGTGGTATGAAATATCTAACACTCTTCATTGCCCTGTTCTTGTTCCCGCTTAGTGCTTCAGCTGCGGTACTTGGGATTACCCCTGCAGCACGGAGTGTGACTACCGGAGACCTGGTGACACTTCGGGTGTATGTAAACACACAAGGGGAGTCGATTAATCAAGGAGAGCTCACGCTTCGATTCCCTACGGAATATCTTGAAGTGGTTTCAGTCTCCAAATCTTCCTCTATCTTTTCGCTTTGGGTTGAAGAACCATCGTATTCAAATAGCGCCGGAACGGTTTCATTGAATGGTGGCGTACCAACTCCTGGATTTACAGGCGTTGATGGAACGGTAGTGTCAGTTACGTTCCACTCTAAGCGTGCAGGAACAGCAAGTATAACGCTTGCTGATGCTGCGGTTCGAGCCAATGACGGTCTTGGTACCGATGTGCTTGACGCAGCGTCTGGTGCGTCAGTAACGATTGCAGACGCAGCACAGGCACCAGTACCTGCGCCAGTAACGCCAACTCCAGCCCCAGCACCCGCGCAAAGCACGAAAGCACCAGGGGTAGTCTCTATACAGTCGACAACACACCCGGAACAAAATGCGTGGTACGCAAACAACAACCCGCTCTTCTCATGGTCGCTACCGCAAGGCGCTGATGCAGTACAGCTCATCGCAACTGATGATCCAGATACAGTGCCAAG
>CAYXXJ010000002.1:1860-2149 GCA_964469095.1 uncultured Candidatus Saccharibacteria bacterium | reverse complement strand
CTATATAAGTCGACAGTAACAGAGAAGCAGGTTGAGGATCTCACTGACGGTACGTGGTACTTCAGTCTCCGCTATCGCACGAGTGGTTCCTGGAGCAAGGTCTCTACCTATCGAGTGAACATTGATACCAGTGCACCAAAGATCGCGACACACACCTTCTCGTATGATGCAGGAGAACGTTCACTTTCAGTGCTTGCTGAAGCAAGTGACGCTACCTCTGGCATAGTCGGCTATGAATTGATGATCGACGACGAGCGGGCAATGGAACTTGCAGCAGACGTGTTTGCTA
>CAYXXJ010000002.1:0-1850 GCA_964469095.1 uncultured Candidatus Saccharibacteria bacterium | reverse complement strand
ATATTTCCTCTCGGTAAAAGAACCAGGCCAGCACACAGTCACACTGACTGCGCTTGATCGTGCGGGGAATCGCACGGACGTGACTGAATCCTTCCTAGTACCTCGTTCAGTGCTCGATACGGAAGTGTTTGCGATCGGTGCGCTATCAATTTCCCTCATACACCTCTTAGTGCTTATGGCGGTGGTATCGCTCCTCTCGCTCGCCTCAGCGGTAGTCACGGGGTACCTGCTCTATACCCGTCATGGAAGACCTGCGACGCGTAGACGTGGCAATCGTCAGGTAGTACATCGTGCCTTCGGTCTCATACGACAAGACCTTGATAAGAATGTGCGTGCTCTTAAGCGAGCGCGTGACGGTAAAGAGCTCACGAAGGCAGAGGGTGAGCTTGGAAATCAAATGCATAAGGACCTTAACGATCTTGAACGTTATCTGATCGAACATACCGATCTCCTTGATTAGGGCGGTATACTAGAAACCGTATATAAACTTACCTTGAGGACATGAACACAAATCTCATTATTGGTGTTATTGCTGCGGTGGTAGTGATTGGGGGTGGTGCGTGGTACATGAGCACGAAAGCTCCTGGTGATACTAAGGAAGGCACTGAAGTTTCAACAGAAGGGGCAGGCTCAGCTACGTTTGCAGAATTTATTGCTATGGGTGGTTCACGCGAATGTGACGTAACCGTAGACAATGAACATGCGCCAGCAACCGGTGTGGTATTTGTCTCAGGCGCTGATGTGCGCTCTGATTTTGTCACTCGCCCTACTACTGCTGGAGGAAGCGAGATCACGGCACATATGCTCCGCACGAATGGCTATGTCTATACCTGGACTGATGCTATGCCACAAGGCGTGAAGATTAAAGAAACTGCGACAATGCAGTCAGGTGAGGAGGGACAGTCTCAGGGTGTCTCCATGGAATCAAAAGTCGACTATGACTGTCGTCCATGGACTCCTGACGCCTCCAAGTTCTCAGTACCTGCGAACATAACGTTTATGGATTTCAGTGCAGGAATGATGCCTGCAGGTATTCCTCAGCCTAACTAAGAGGAGGGTAAAAGGAATCGGGCGGGGAAGCTTCTGCTTCTCCGCCCGTTTTCGTTACGCTGTGTTCAGGGATGTGACGACATACCCGTACATGTGTACTTCACGTCCGTGCACATCAAGTGCGCGCGTGACCCGAAGGGTGAGCATATGGTCTTCATACACCCAGCTTGTGATGGTCGTTGTCGCCGGATCATCCGGCAAGACGTAGGGTCCAATAAAGGAACAGCCGTTTCCGATCGCGATTGCGGCGCGACGCTCGAATCCATAGCCGCCCTCTTGTCTAAACCCTTCACCGATAGCTCTCGCGAGGGGTTCACTTTGGCACACGAGTCCAAAGTATTCCTGAGTAGCAGTCTGTGCTTGTGCTAGAGACGCACAACACGCCAGTGCTGCCGCGAGAATTCCCACCTGTATGCTGCGCATGGATTGTTCTCCCTGCGTCATTCACTGCAAAAGTACAGTTAGAAAGCAGTATATACCTCATACGAACTTCATCCACCCCGGTATACTAGTAGATACTTACGAGAGCTAACGCATAACTATGGAAAAAACGATGCCGTGGGTGGTGGGAGTGCTGGTACTTGTTGGTGCTTTGGGTGCTTGGTGGTATTTCTCAATGAATCAAGAGACTGCAGTAGTACCAGTTGGGACTGTTGCAGGAGAGACAGAACAGTTTGCGGACAATTCAAAAGACGGTGGAGCTGAGGGTGTGAAGAGTGTCACGATTGGCTATACGGATGCAGGATTCTCGCCAAAAACTATCACGATACAAGCGGGGACTAAGGTGACGTTTGTGACTC
>CAYXXJ010000001.1:15514-26773 GCA_964469095.1 uncultured Candidatus Saccharibacteria bacterium | reverse complement strand
GTAAAATTCTCAACGTGGAAAAAGCCATGCAGCATAAAATTCTCGAAAACGAAGAGATTAAAAATATCTATACGGCATTGGGTGTGCGCATCGGAACAGAAGAAGATGACCGTGCGCTGAACATTGAAAAACTCCGCTACCACAAGGTAATCATCGCAACCGACGCCGACGTCGACGGTGCGCACATTCGCACGCTCATTCTCACACTGCTGTATCGTCATTTCCGTCCGGTAATTGATGGAGGCTTCATCTATATCGCGCAGCCACCACTCTATAAGATCAAGCGAGGCAAGGAAGTGCATTACGCATACACTGATGAAGAGAAATTTAAGATTGTAGGCAAGGAAGAGATTGCTACTGCTGAAGATGATCAGGAAGTAGAAGAAGACACTGAGGGCGAGGAAGAAACAAAAGAGAAGGGCAAGAAACCAACCAAGTTCTCAATTCAGCGCTACAAAGGTCTTGGAGAGATGAATGCGTCAGAGCTCTGGGAGACCACCATGGACCCTAAAGTGCGTGTGTTGAAACAAGTAAAGGTTGAGGACGCAGTAGAGGCTGACCGTATCTTCGATATCTTGATGGGTAACGATGTAGCAAGCCGTAAGTCGTTCATTCAATCAAACGCAAAGCTCGCAAATCTCGACATATAACAAAACACCCCGAGTGATCGGGGTGTTTTGGTAGAGGATTAGTCTCGTTCGATGTCGATATCTATCGAGCGATCGTTGTTGCGTTCATTTGATTCACGAACGTCGTTTTGGTAGTCGACTTCAATATCAATGTCGAGGTTTCTTCCTTCGCGAGGATTCTCAATGCGAAGCGTAAAGGTCTGAGTGCCGTTTGGCATGAGCATGCCACCAGTTCCGCGAACAGTATCTTCACCGGTTACATCAACACTTACTCTCCAGCCAGAGGCGCTATTGGTTCCTGTGTTCTTAACTGTAAAGCGAACTGCAGCGTCGCGGCCACTTGGCACTTCAGTATCACGAACAAACGTTGAGCCACGGAAGTATCCTGCTTCAAGGTTTGTGATTGAGAGGTCAGCCTGACCGTACAGGTTTGGTGTTGAAGGGTAATAAATAGGAGTAGTAGGGGATACGACTGGTCCGGTAGGAGTTACTACCTGAGGACCGCCAGTAACTGGCGTGGTCGGACGAGTAGGGGTAACAGTTTCTTCCTCAGCAGGAGTTGCTTCTTCAGTGGTTGTTGCATCCTCGGTGTTCTGCTCGCCATCAGTCGAGAGAATAACCGCTGAAGAGAGACGTGAAAGGGTTTCAGGTACGTAACGGGCAGCAAAGATCGCAAGAAAGATACCTGCGACAATAAGTGCGCCAAAACCAACGATCGCAAGAGCGTTTGGGCCCTGCTTTTTCGTTTCTGAACCTGAGGTAGGGGTGGTTGCCATAACGAAAGCAATCTAGCATTACATAAGATAAATGTCAAGAGGAGGGAAGGATGGCATGCTACAGTTCAAGCATCACCTATGGCGCAAGGAAAGACAGCTTTTGAAACGGTCATGGAGAGAAAGTGGCTCTTTCTCATTCTCTTTACGCTGGTCTATTTCGTTACCTTGCTTGGTCTCTCGTTTGCAGGCCTTGCTCCTTGGTCCAATGAGCCGGCACCGTTTGTGCCGGGAGTGGGAAGTGGGGACGGAAGCAGTATTGCAGTGAAGGAAGGAGAACTTCCGCTTCGAATCGAAATCCCTTCAATCGGTATTCGAACCACTGTTTCGAATCCTTCTTCTTCAGCGGTAGCGGCGCTTGATGCAGAACTCACGAAAGGTGCAGTGCGCTATCCAGGATCCGGTATCCCAGGCGAAGAAGGGAATGTGCTTGTCTTTGGACACTCAAGTCATTTGCCGGTCGTGCATAACCAAGCATACAGAGCGTTTAATGACATACAGAAACTAAAAGCAGGAGACCCTATTTTTGTGATAGGCGAGGGCCATGCCTATACCTATTCCGTTGAGACAGTGGAAGAAGCGACTACTGAATCAGATGCCATACCGCTTACGGTAGAGGGTGCAAAGCTCACGCTTGCTACGTGTAATAACTTTGGGACGAAAGAAGATCGTTTTATCGTGGTCGCCACGCTTAAGAAAGTAGAGGCTCTTTCCGAGACTGCAAACTAGATCGCTACTTTACGAGAAGCAGTTTTTTCGGTATCGTTTTGATGGGGAATCATCTGTCTACCGCAAGAAAGAAAGGAGGTAGGAGATGGAAGATCGAAAACTACTGACAGGTCCGAGAGTGCTGCTCTTTGTCATTCTCGCAATCATAGGAGGTCTCACCATCTCGTGGGACCCTACGGGTACTGGAAACGGACCCGAAGGAAGAGTTGGCGGCATCATTTCCATGTATTGGGATTGGCGACGCGAACAAGATCGAGCCGAGCTTGATATGCAGGCAGAGCGCGATCGTCGTGCGCGCGAAGCGGCCGAGCAGGAACGGGAGGCAGAAGTGCCTGTCACTCCAGCACGTCACCGAAGATCGGCGGCACAAACCGTCGAACCAATTCTCTATGTGCTCAACGGCACGTATGGAAGGTATGAAGCAACAGGTACCTTTGCTGATATTGGAACCCATCGGTTAACGCCAGGGTCGCACATCAGCACCAGGATCTATGTTCCAGGGAGAAATGGCTCAGAATCCATTTCGATAGATTTTGGTCCTCGCCGAATTGATTCGACCGGTGTCTTCCATGCAAAACTCCCACGCTTTGTCCGTAACCTCACCACGGATGAAGTGATCGATCTCTCTTCGAGGCGGTATGAACTTCATATCACCACTGACGAAGATCGGTTTCGTGAATGCGGCCAGTCTCGCTACAACGTTCTTGTTGAGGGCGATGCTACTGGCTGGTTCTATGGAGCTGACCGGGTCTTTTGCGGGAATAACGAACAAGTACCGGACCTCTACTAGCACTAACCCCCGATGCATAGGCATCGGGGGAGTTTTATATACGTACTTGACAAATACAATTTTTAATATATTGTTCTTCCCAGAACTTTACTTTTGTACCAACAACCAAGGGAGAAAACCCATGGAAACAGCTAACAAGTTGTTCACCATGATTGCGTCGTTGTTTGGCGCCATCATTCTCGGGTTCATTGTCTTTTTCTTCATACTTCCGAACATGGAAGTGCGTTGGAACGGCTTCGGTGACGTAAGTCAGTACGAAGGCGATGTGGCTGCTGATTCCGGTCAGGATCGCTCACGCGATGTGCGCGGCCGTTCCGCTCGCGCGGAACTGGCTTCGTACGGCTCAGAAGACGGTGCCGAAGTGATGGAACTTGGCGAACATCGAGGCAGTGGCGAACAGCAAGTGTCTGACGCGGAAGCGCAGAGACTCGCTGGGGCAACTGTCGATACAGGCTCTGGCTACCGTACTTACGGCCAGCCAGTGCGTCGACCCAATGGGACGGTTTGCAGAATGGTGGCAGGTGAGCGTGTCTGCGTGCCGGGTTCGTGTTCTACGGACCCAGCAAGCGGCCGATCTATTTGCCGCCCGTTCGAGCAATAACCAAGTAAAGTGAGGGCCGGAGCACACTGCTCCGGCCCTTTTCATACCCCCTGACATATTTTTACTTATGGGTTAGAATAGTTGGTAGAAGTAAGTGTACTTAGTGGGTAGCTGTCTTTCTGGAAACAAGGTAGGTTTCTCGGTAGACAGCTCTCCATTTTGGGAGAGTTGCATATACAGAGTTTAGGAAGGAGGAGGCGATGCTCACAAGGCTGATCCTTATTCTGTCGATGGTTGCGGCAGTGATGTTCGCAACACCGGCACATGCCGAGACAACGTGGACGCTCTGGGGTGGCGCTCCTTATGCTACGTCGCAAGACGAAGCAGTGGGACGACTTCCTGAAGCGCTTCGCACTCTGAACATTCCCGAGGCCGTTCGGTCATTGCTTGAGGCTGAAGTGCGCGCGAATCCGCAAGGAACTCGTGTGTACCTCAACCCTGGTGATCGTTTCGTTGCGATGATGTCTGGTCCTGATCGTAGGCACGCAAGTGCATACGCCATGACTGACGTGGTCGTCGGAACGAACCAGGGTCCTCGAGCCGGGATTGTTCAATCGCCCGTGGCGCGCGAGTGGCGTGTCACGTACGAAGGGCAGACGTATGTCTTGGTACTGCCCGACATCTGTAACAACTGGGCGTGGCGCGTTATCGCGGCACCCCGTCAGGAGATAGCTGAACCGTGTGCGGAGATCGAGTTGTCTGTACAACCAGGCGACACACTGCTCTTCGTGACATTCTCAACTGCACGACCGCCGCCTTCGCGCTGCTGGGCTTTCAACCAGTCTGGCGAGTGGGAGGCGCTTCCGGGTGGATGCATGCAATGCGTCAACTGGGAGCCGGTCGTGGCGAGAGTGCCCGAAGCTGCTGATAGAAATATCAGCATGCAAAGCAGAATCGATGTTCGTGAAGATCGGATTCGTATCCGAGTTCCGGTTTGGGCAGAAGGCCACCACTTGGGCTTCTATCTGATTCGGAATGAAGAAAGCCGCTGCAGTTGGGTCATTGTTCCACCCAACGTCTGGCAGGCACACACGGCTCATTTCAGTGAATGGCGTTGGCGGCCGCAAGGCAGCTAATCCACGTAGGGACGGCGGCACCTATCCGCCGCCGTCCACTACGCTCCTTTTTTGTACGGGCGTCATTAGAAAGTAGTCCGTTTATTGTTTTACCCAAAAGTATGAAAACCATTACCACCAACATTGCAGTGCTCGGCCGTTTCGGCCTCTTCGGCATGCTCGCGCTTGTCGCAGCACTTGCCCTCGCACTCTCGCTTCCTTCGGCTGCTAACGCACAGTACATCTCTGACTACGGAGATTGTTCAAGCTGTGGCGGCTGGGAGCAGGGTTATGACACGTACATCCCGTACGATGATTATGACTACTCTTGGAGCCAGGGATACGATACCTATGTTCCGTACGACGACTACGACTACGGATACGACTACAACGACTACTCGGACTACGATTACGGGTATGACTATGGGTACGACTACGGATACGACGACTACGACTACTATGATTATTACGACTATTCGTACGACTACGATTACTCGTATGATTACTGGTACGACTACGATTATTCGTACGACTACGATTACGACTACTGCTCCAACGTTCCTGGATACCAGTCATACGGCTACAACTGTCACCCCCAGCATGATGATCAGCCAACCTGTGCCATCTCTGCTGAAGACACCTCAATAGAGGAAGGTGACTCAACTGAGCTTCACTGGACTTCAGAAGGTGCAGTATCTGCAACTCTCTCTGGTTTCGGTTCAGTCTCTGACGGCGGTTCTCGCACCGTATCTCCTACCTCAGACAAGACGTACACCCTCACCGTACGTGATAACGATGGCGACACTGACACCTGTTCAGTTCACATCAACGTCGAGGACGACAACAATAACGATAATCTCTCCTGTGACCTTTCGGTCTCTGACACTCGTGTCGAAGAAGGTGATCGTGTGACCCTTGAGTGGGACATCAACGGAGATGCTGACTACGCATCTATCAACGAAGGCGTTGGTCGTGTTGATGAAGACGGTGGTGAAGAGCGCGTAACAGTTGATGAAGATACGACTTATCGTCTCACTGTTCGTAACGACGACGACGAGGAAACCTGTTCAGTTACCGTTCGTGTTGATGATCAGAATGATTTCTCGTCTATCAACTTCGAGGGGGACCCAGTAAACAATCCTCCAGTTGTGTATCTCTCACAGCTTCCATACACTGGCGTTGAAGACATCACGCCGTCTATGTGGGGCTTCCTCATCACGCTTGCAGGCCTTATGGGCATTGGTGGCTACTACTTCTTCGTGAAGCGTCGCCAGGTGATCTAACCCTCACCAAAAAGAAACCCCTCCAAAAGAGGGGTTTCTTTTTGCTAGAATAGAACCTATGGATACCGGCTCACTCATCTACTACGGCGCACTCACACTCTGGAGCGCACTTGTTGCATACGGACTACTCTCACTTTTCGCGCCAAAGAAGAATGTAGAGGCTGCGGCTCCGGTTGAGGTAGCTCCACTTCCTCCGCGTCCTGAGGTTGCGCCTGCACCCGCTCCAGCACCGGTACCGCAGGGTACAAAACCAACACCAGAGACGTTGATGAGAGAAGGATTCAAAGCCTTTCAGCAGGGACCAGATCTTGCAGTTGAGGATATTGTGAAAGGTCTCTCGCGCGGATAAGTTAAAGCGGTTTCAAATTCTCAAGCGCAAGCGATATTTCATCGTTTCGCTTCGATACTTTTGCTTTAATCAATAGACAGGTCCCGGGCTCCACATATTTTCCGTGTTCTTTAAAGAGTTTAGGGAATACTACTGCTTCCACATCTCCTGAACGATCTTCAACACGAATGAACGCCATCTTCTCTCCCTTCTTCGTGAGTATGGTTCGTGCCTCAGTGACAAGTACCGGGAGAATGAGGGTTTGACCGACAATAGGTTCTGCCACTACTGCTGCGATAGTTGTGCCTGCTTTTGCGACAGTTGCGGTATGAGAATCAAGTGGATGACCAGAGACATAAATACCAAGCAGCTCTTTTTCCCAGAGGAGCTTCTCTCCTAGTGTGGTTGTCTCAGTTGCAGGGGGAAGTGTGAGTGTGGGAGCTGCAGTAGCACCAAAGAGAGAGTCCTGTGCTTGAGGCGCGGTCGCGTAACGATGGAAGGCAAGCAGTGTCTCAATATGAGCAAGCAAATGGGCGCGTTCCCCGAACGCATCCATAGCACCACACTTAATGAGAGACTCGAGCGATTTACGATTCAAATTCTTCGAGCCAACGCGATAGAGGAAATCCGAGAGTGTCGCAAAAGGGCCGCCCCGTTCACGTTCCTGCATAATTGCCTCGGAGATACCCTCTCCAAAGTTTTTGATTGAAGAGAGGCCGAAGCGGATCTTCTCTCCACCATCAACGATGGTGAAGGTGGCGCGACTTTCGTTTAAGTCAGGAGGAAGTACCGGAATCGAGAGACGCTCACACTCGGCCACCATGATTGCGATCTTCTCAGTGTCACCGGCGTCTGCGGTAAGAAGGGCAGCCATGTACTCAACAGGATAGTTAGCCTTCATGTAGGCGGTCTGGTATGCCACCTTCCCGTAGCTTGCCGCGTGCGCTTTGTTGAATCCGTAGGCCGCAAACGGTTCAATGAGTTTCCAGAGTGTTTCCGCTTTGTCTGCAGAGAGTTTCCCGTATTCCATGAACCCTTTCACGAGTTTCTCTTTTTCTGCCTCCATCACTTCTGGAATCTTCTTACCCATCGCTTTTCGAAGCATGTCTGCTTCAAGCCAGGAGTAGCCGCCAAGCGTGATCGCAGTGAGGAGCACGTCGTCTTGATATACGAGAAGACCGTACGAGGCCTCAAGATAGTCCTTCATGCGCTCATCCATGAAGCGAATAAGTTTCGGGTTACGTTTGCGCTCGATGTACTGCGGAATCGTTTCGATAGGGCCAGGGCGGTAGAGGGCCACCATAGCGTTGATGTCATGAATGGTAGTAGGACGCAGTTCCTTCAAATACCTCGTCATACCGCTACCGTTTAACTGGAAAGTGCCTTCAGTTTCTCCACGAGCAAGCATGGAGAAGGTTTTTGCGTCATCAAGCGGAACGTTTTCAATATCAATAATGACGTTCTTGGTTTCTCGTACGCGATCCACTGAGTCAGCGAGAATCGACAAGTTCTTAATACCAAGGAAGTCGAACTTCAGAAGACCAGCGTCTTCAATTGAGTGCATATCGTACTGCGTAATGAGTTTTCCTGTCTTCGGGTCAGTCTGAAGCGGAGTCCAGTCGGTAAGGGGAGTTGGTGCAATCACCACGCCCGCTGCGTGCACGCCGGTATGGCGCGCAGAGCCCTCAATACGTCTTGCTACATCAATAACTTCTCGCACGTCGTCGTCTTCTTCATACAGTTGCTTCAACTCTTCTTCCATCGTGAGCGCTCGGTCAATGGTCATTGGGAAGCCTTGAGAGCCAAGCGGGATGAGTTTGGCGATGCGGTCTCCGGTGCCATACGAATGGCCAAGGGCGCGCGCGACGTCTCGCACTGCAGCTCTCGCGAGCATGGTTCCAAAGGTACCAATTTGTGCAACATGATCCTCTCCGTATTTTGCTTTTGCATATGCAATCATTTCGTCACGTCTATCGTCAGCATAGTCCATGTCGATATCAGGCGCCGAAGGACGCTGCGGATTCAAGAAGCGTTCAAAGGGAAGCTTATACTCAAGTGGGTTTACGTTCGTGATACCTGCAAGGTACGTCACCAGCGAACCTGCGACAGATCCTCGAATAGTAGTAAGAATGTGATTTTTGTGAGCAAAGTCGAGCAAATCTGATACCACAAGGAAGTACGGCGCGAATCCTTTTTGCGTGATAACTGACAGTTCGTACTCAACACGAGTTTCAACTTCCTCTGTTTTGGTAAGGCCGCGTCGTCCGAGACCAGCGTACGTTTTTGCGCGAAGCTCTTCGTCGTGTGTGGCAAACCCTGCTGACACCGGAAGCGCAGGGAACACCCATTTGCCAAGTTCAAATTCAAGAGTGCAGCGCTCAGCAATCTCACCTGAACGATCAACCGCTTCAGGGTCATCTTTAAACCACCCACGAATTGCTTTCTCGGAGACAAACGAGAAGTCTTCTTGTTCGTTAAAACCTTCACTGCCTTGCTGGATACGACGCAGCACAGCACACGCTTCTCGATCGTCTGGCGAGAGATAGTACACGTCATGCTGAGCAACTAGCGGCACACCACTTCGCTTTGCGAGTGCGCGTACCTTTTCCATCTTCTCTTTGTGTCCTTGAACCGATGGGTGGTGTGTAATCTCAAGAAACACGTTTCCTTTTCCGAATATACTTTCCCACTCAGCAAGCGCAGCGCCTGCACCGTCTTCATCTCCTGCAGCAAGAAGTTGCGATGTGTCACCTGCAAACGAAGGAATGAGCGCGAGTAACCCTTTTGCGTGTGTACGAAGCAGTGCTCGATCGATACGGGGACGTTCAAAGAAACCGCTGGTGTATGACGTCGTAACGAGTGAAAGCAAGTTTCGATATCCTTCCATCGTTTCTACGAGCAGGACGATACGCGAACGTTTCTCATTTCGCTCTTGATCAGCGATCGACTTTGGCGCTACATACGCGTCAACACCAATAATGGGTTTGATGCCTGCTTTCTTGGCTGCTTTGTAGAAATCAATGGCACCGTGGAGGTTTCCTTCGTCAGTGAGGGCCAGAGCAGGCATGCCGCCGTCCTTGGCTGCCTTCACCAGCTCATCGATCTGGGGGAGCGCCTTCAAGAAGGAGTAGTGGCTGTGGGTATGAAGGTGGACGAAGCGACTCATTTCCTCATTAGAATACCAAGATTCGTCCGTCGCCACATCTTGCAGGTATACTGGTCATATGTTCAGTATAAACAAACCCGTAAAGGCCGAGCAGGGTCCAGGACTACCCTCTACACCAGAAGCTTTCTTGAAGTGGGTAGATTTCGATTCTATTAATAAACGAACTCGAGAGGTTATGGCTGCGCATGGCGCAGTAACATTTCCGAAACCCATTACACGCAAGCACGTGTACCTGGATCGCTCCAAACGTTCCGATCTCGAAGAAGCAACGCACGACCAAAATCACGGACAGACGAATATAAATGCAAAGACCGGGGAACCGTTTGATGTTGTAATGGACTGGACTTTATTTGAGATTGCAGGAGAGCGACTCAATGTGCCGCCCGCAGTACTTGCAATGACGAGTCTGGTTCATGAGTCAGTGCACTGGTATGCGAATGTTGATATTAAAAAGCAGGGAGGAGGGATCGGAAGAGAAGGTCATTATGAAGAGCAGAATGGTCTCACGCATGTTGAGGTGCACGAGCGTCCGGTCGGCCTCATGCAGCGAGAAGAGAAGAAGGTGATGCGAGGATACTCATTTAATGAAGCACTCACTGAGCGTGTTGCCGTTCCGCTTGCGCTTGCATATGCGAGGGAACATCTCGCGCACATACCAAACGTGGAACAAGCAATCCTTTCGTTCTCAAAGGGAACCTATGTCTCTGAACAAGCACTCGCAAGCGAGTTTGTTGCTGAGGTTGCACAGGCTGAGGGAGTTGACGTAGCTGTCATATGGAAACGCATTCTCGGACAGAACGCGTCGAGGCCTGTCAACGGACGAGACTTCCTTGACGCGCTCGTCGCTACGCCCCGACTTTCCGAGCGCGGGAAGCTGTTTGGACGCGCGATCTGCGACGCACCGGATTATCGTGCGGAAGAAACAGAGCAACTACTCTCTGATGAGGGATATCTACGGGCACGTGAGCGAGTGGGAACACTCGAGTATGCGGATGAGTTCGCACGCATTCTCGCAGAGATTGGGTGAGCATGGTTATAGGTATCGATGAAGCAGGGCGCGGTCCGCTTGCTGGCCCGGTCGCGGTCGGTGTTGTGGCAGTGAAGGAGGGCTTTGACCTTCTTGAGGCTTTTCCTGGCCTCAATGACTCAAAGAAGCTCTCAGAAAAGAAGCGCGAAGCTCTCTACGAACTCCTGCTTCTTGAAGCAAAGAAGGGGAATGTACGGGCCCGAGTGTGTTTTTCAAGTGAGAAGGCGATTGATAGAGACGGTATAAGTGCAGCTATTAGAAGTGCACTTAAGCGAGCAGTGACTGCAGTTGTTCCAGAGCCAGAAGGTGTCCATATCTATCTTGATGGTTCTCTTAAGGCACCAAAAGAATACTCACAAGAAACCGTCATAGGAGGAGACGCAACGATACCGGCAATCATGCTTGCTTCAGTTGCTGCGAAAGTAGCACGAGACCGACTCATGGTTCGTTTTGCAAGCGACTATCCGGAATATGATTTTGCAAGACACAAAGGATACGGAACAAAGGCGCACCTTGAAGCACTTCGTACCCATGGGCTCTCGCCACTCCACCGCAAGACGTTTATTCATCTGGAAAAGACCAAGTCCTAGTGCTACACTCGGGATTCCGATAGGGAGGCAACGTGTGCCAAATGAAATAGCAAAAAAGCTGAGGCTCATCGGAGAGCTTGAACGGTATGGATTTACTAAGTGTCGGACCTGTCCGATGGCGGAAACGGTCCGAACCTATGCTGGTTTGGTCGTGTTCTGTCTCGTGAGTGCTGAATTCAAAGAAGTCAGCCCCTGGGTCCGCAGGGCCGAGGCACATGAGTGTCCAGGCATGGACCGAAGACGAGCTATCTTACATATGCCGCAGCATTACGGCAGGCGCTCAGGGAG
>CAYXXJ010000001.1:2339-15504 GCA_964469095.1 uncultured Candidatus Saccharibacteria bacterium | reverse complement strand
GTTTTTATATTTGGACACGAACAAGGGGGTATGGTAGGGTAGTCCCACTATGTCAGTACGAATGCGCCATACGCGCTCGCATACGAGAAACCGCCGGAGCCACCACGCTCTGTCCGGTCGCAATATCATTAAGAACGAGGACGGCACCCTTCGCCTCCCACACCGTGTTGATGAGGCCACTGGCAGCTACCGCGGCAAGCAGGTAATCGAGAAGCGTGTCGTTAAGGAGCGCGCTAAAGATCACGAAAAGCGCCTTGCAGAACACAAGCACGAGCATCCAGAAGGCGAGAAGGCACCTATCCACACTGAGAAGGTCCAGGATGCTCCAAAGAAGCAGGGACTCATGGGTCGTATGACCAAGGGCCGCGCTCAAGCGAGAAGCGGCATGGGCGGTCAGGCAGGATCGTAATCCCCACACTATGCACAGAAGGCGCGCCACGCAGGCGCGCCTTCCTGCTACGCTACAAGAAGTGGCAAACAGGCACCTTGCACGCTCGGTAGTACTTCAAACCCTCTTTGAGTGGGACAGTGCCGGCGTACCTGATACTGAGGTGACTCCTATTCTCGAACGTAATGCTGGTGAGTTTGGTGGAAGCGACACCGACAAGCCATTCATGGAAACCTTGCTCGCAGGTGTCCTTGCAAAGCATGCTGATCTTGACCAGATCATTGTGAAAGCTGCGCCGGACTGGCCGCTTGCACGCATTGCGCCTATTGATCGCAATATTCTTCGTATTGGACTCTATGAGCTCCTCTTTTCCGATCGCGCACAAGTACCGCCAAAAGTAGCAATCAACGAAGCAATTGAACTCGCGAAAGTATTCGGCGGAGACTCCTCAGGACGATTCGTGAACGGCGTGCTCGGCGCAGTCTATAAAGAACTCGGTGAACCAGGTAAAGATGATCAGGGCAAGAAAGCAAAGCTTTCACGAAAGGATCTGCCGCTTGAGAATCTTGCAGGTGCGATTGTCTACGCATATCACGAAGGCCAATACTATCTCGCGCTCGTTCACGACGTGTTTGGTCGTTGGACGCTTTCCAAAGGACACATTCCTGAAGGAGTAGCGCCTAAAGATGGTGTTGCAAAAGTAGTGAAAGATGAGATTGGTCTTGTGGGTAAGGTGCAGGAACAAATTGGTGAGAACGAATACGTCGCTTCGCATCCTGAGAAAGGAAAGATTAGAAAGCACGTGTACTTCTTCTTGGTTGAAGCGCCGTACGAACCTCTGGTTCTTAAAAAGAGTGGCGGTCTCGATGATACTAAATGGTTTAGACTCCCTGACATTCTCGGCCTCAACTTCTATGACGACATGCTCCCGATTGTGACCGCTGCTGTACAGAAGCTGCTTGATAAATCATCAGCATAGCCATTTTCCCCTGAGTAGGGTACGGTTTCTCCCATGGACTTCGCCGGATACGCCACTAAACTAAACCTCCCCTTTAAGAACCTCGATCTTCTTGAGGAGGCGCTGACGCACCGTTCATATCTAAACGAGCACCAGAGTGCTATGGCACACAATGAGCGTCTTGAGTTCCTGGGCGACGCTGTGCTTGAGCTTTCCGCAACGCGCTTCTTGTTTGAGAAGTATCCAACCAAGACTGAGGGGGAATTGACCGCATATCGAGCGGCGCTCGTGAATACGTATTCAATTGCAGAAGTTGCCGAAGCGCTTGGAGTAAACGACATGCTCCTCCTTTCAAAGGGTGAGCGTCGTGATACAGGACGAGCACGACAGATCATTCTCGCGAATGCGTTTGAGGCCCTTATTGGTGCTGCATATCTTGACCAGGGATACGACGCTGCTGATGCGTTTTTGCATACGCACCTCTATCCAAAACTCGATGCCATTATTGAAAAGAAGGCATACCAGGATGCGAAGAGTCGTTTCCAGGAAGTGGCACAAGACAAGAAGGGAATTACGCCGTCATACAAGACCATTCGTGAAGACGGACCTGATCATGACCGTGATTTCACTGTGGGTGTGTTTCTTAAGGATGATGAGATTGCTCGAGGCATAGGGAAGTCAAAGCAAGAGGCAGAACAGAATGCGGCACAGCACGCGCTTGACAAAACTGGTTGGTAGTTCATAATATATACGGAAGCGGTATACGTCCGTTTGTAGGGAGAGGTACGTGGCTACATTCGCACTACTACTCTTTCTTATCGGGGCAGTGATCTTACTCACGCTTCTGATTTGGACTTCAAAACTAAGTCGGGCGCTTAAGCTCCCGAAATGGGCTGACGTGCTACTAAGTGCCTTCGTGGCGATCGCTACTTTTGTAGGCGTTGCGTTGGCAGGTCAGTTCATCAGTGGCGCGCTTTTGCGTCTTTCGATGATGTAAAAAGAGGCGGGGTTCCGTAAGGAACCCCGCTTTTCATTTTCTTGGAAACTCAATCTCCCACTCAGGCTCGCGCACATTCAGCACATACCGAAGCTTCGCTTTGGTTTCTGTTGAGGTGATTTCAAGTGAGCGCTCACGCTCAATCTTTGCCGACTTGAACTTACTCGCCCTGAGGCGATTATCGCCAAGAAGAAAGTTCTTCAGATCAGGTTCTTCCTTAACACGAACAAAGAGACTGTAGGCGCCCCGTGCTCGTGCCTCAGCAACAAACGCAGCAGAGTCTTCGGTGAGGAAGGCACTGTCGCGCGTTGATTCGGTGAGTGCAAAGAATCCTTCTGCAAACGCAATCGTACCTGCGTTTGGAAGAGGAAGAATGTCTTGGACCTCAACATATTTTCTGAGGCGTTCAGCAAGACGCTTCGCTTCAGCAAACTGAGAGTCCTTACGTTCTTTCGCAGCGCTCTCTTCAGAGCGAGCACGTTCACCGAGCACGAGTGCGTTTCGCAGAGCAGCGAACTCTTTCTGTGCCTCGGCTAGCGATTGAGGGTAGGGAGGTGGCTCTTTTGCCACGATCCGCTTTGGAGCTCGCATAGGTTTTGCCTTTGCGGGTGCTTTTCTTTTAGCCACGTCTGATCCTTTCTCTAACGTCCTAGGCGAGTGTAGCAAAAGAAACCCTCCAGCATAATTGACAATATATTATAATTATGTATAATAATAAAAGGTTCGACATTGTGTCGGATAAGTAGGGAGAACCACGTGTTCACTCTTGAAATCCAAAGTTGGTGGCTTATGGCCTTTGTGACTGGCAGCATCTGCATTTTTATGTCGCTTTCTGACATCAGGATGCGCTGGCGCAATCTCACACTAGTGTACAAGCACCCGCGCGAAGAAGCTGGGCGACGCCTGCTTCAGGGGACGTGGTCGATCTGGTCACATCTCCTGTGGCTGTCAGCTGGCTTCATTTCGTGGGCGGCTGTATGCGCGGGTGTCTACCGCGAGTGGGAGAGCAATCCTTTCGCAGACGGATACGTTCTTGCTGCAGTGACAGCGTATCCGTTTCTTGCGCTTGCTTCGATTGCTTTCGGGACAGTCGGGTTCGTTGCTTTTCTAAACAACCTGAAACTTCCCGCTAGGTGCAATTAAGTCATCTGGTTGGAAACGGGGTTCCTGAGGGAACCCCGTTTTTCATATCAATTTCGTGTACGCGAGTTATTGCTATACTAGTACCAATGCTCAAGCGGCTACAAATAGCCGGATTCAAGTCCTTTGCGCGCAAAACTGCGTTGGACTTTTCCTCTGCCACAACCTCCATTGTTGGACCAAACGGTTCAGGCAAATCAAACGTAGCAGAAGCGTTTCGGTTTGCGCTTGGCGAACAGTCAATGAAGAGCATGCGCGGGAAGCGTTCTGAGGACCTTATCTTTGCTGGATCTCATGACACTGCACGCCAGAATCGTGCAGCGGTTGCAGTGACGTTTGATAACCGGAAGCGCATTTTCCCGAAGCTTGATTTTGACGAAGTAGAGATTGAACGCGTGGTGTATCGAGATGGTGCAAGCGAATACTCGATTAACGGGTCTCGGGTACGTCTTCGCGATGTGCAGGAACTACTAGCTTCAGCGAACATTGGCGAGACAGGCCATCACATTATTTCTCAAGGAGAAGCCGATCGTATTCTGGTTGCAAATCCCAAAGAGCGCCGGTTGATGCTTGAGGATGCACTTGGTCTTAAGGTGTATGAGTTTAAGAAACAGGAGGCGATACGAAAGCTTGAAAAGACTCGAGAAAACGTCAAAGAAGTTGAATCGCTTCGTCGTGAGCTTGCGCCACATCTAAAGTTTCTTGAGAAGCCGGTACAGAAGCTTGAACGTGCAGAAGAACTTATTCGCGAGCTACAAGGCGCATCTCGTGAGTACTTTGCTATTGAGGAGCGATATCTTGAGCTTGAACGACAACGAAATGAAAGCGCCACTCGAGGTGCGAAAGAGCGACTTGCGGTAGCGGAACGAGAGCTCGGAGAGTTCTCTGACGAGAGCGCAACGCAAAGTGAGGGCATGAAGCGCATTGAGGCAGTGCGTCTTGCTGAGCGCGACGTGGACCGCGCCCTTTCAGAGCGGGCAGAGCTTTCTCGAGAGATAGGTCGCATCGAAGGAGCACTTGCTGAAGCAAAGCGTCGCTCTGCGGCACTTGCCCGAGAGCCGTATGTGAAGGTGCCTCGTGAGCATATTGAAGCGCTACGAGACGAAGCTGAAAAACAGGCGAGCCTTGCGACCGATGAACCTTCCGCGCTCAAAGCTGCGCTCCAAGGCCTGCGCGCCGCCATCGCTGCCTTCTGTGCGCGTTTTGCGCTTCCGTCAGACGACTATCTCGCTGAAGAAGAGCAGGCGGTCATACGACTTGAAGGAGAAGTGGAAGCACTTCAAGGAAAAGATAGTGCACTTGCTGCCGCGGTTGAAAAAGCAAAAACAGCACTTCAGAGCGCGCGAGAAGCACGAACGGCATACGACGAGACCGGTCGAGAGACAAAGGCGCGCATTCTTGAGCTTGCGGAGACTCGTGCGACTGAAGAATCAACGGTTGCTCGTGAAGAGGCGAGAGGCAAAGAACTCGCGTACCTTCAGGAAGAACTTTCTCGCGAACGCGCTGAAGTACTTGCGCTTGCCGGAAGTGCAGCGTTTTCATACGAACCGCTCATCGAGCTTCCGCAGGAGGAGCGCAAAGTACAAGAAGACCGTAAGCGTGCCATGGACCGTCTCAAGATTCGTATAGAAGAGGCAGGAGGGACAGGAGAAGAGGTACGTACTGAATATACGGATACCAAGGCACGTGAAGAATTTCTTGCACGAGAAATTGAAGACCTCCGCAAGTCTGCAGAAGGTCTTGAGGAATTGATTGTGAATCTTGATGAGGAGCTCGCAAAATCATTTGCAGACGGTCTTGCGAAAGTGAACGAATCGTTCCGTGAATTCTTCTCACTGATGTTCGGAGGTGGTGGTGCAAAACTGACTCTCGAAGAGCTCACACCAAAAGGAAAGAGTGAGGATGATGAAGACGACGAGGAGGCGACTGAAGAAGCGCCTGAGCGTGTTGAGCGTCCCGGGCTTGAAATTCAGGTACATCTTCCCAAGAAGAAATTGCAGTCATTGATGCAGCTCTCGGGAGGCGAGCGCGCACTTACATCAATCGCGCTTATCTTTGCGATGAGTCAGGTGAACCCACCTCCATTCCTTATCCTCGACGAAACCGACGCAGCGCTTGACGAGGCGAATTCTCGCCGTTACGGCGACATGATTGAGAGTCTTGCGAAGAAGTCACAGCTCATTGTGATTACGCACAACCGCGAGACCATGAGTCGAGCGGGTATCCTCTATGGCGTCACCATGGGTAACGATGGTATTTCGAAGCTCCTTTCGGTAAAGTTTGAAGAAGCAGCTGCGGTTGCAAAATAACTTTTTTCTATGGAATCACGAACAGGTAAATGTCATTGTGGGAAGGTTAGCTACAGCGTTGAGATCAATCTTACGCAACCAGTTATTGAATGTAACTGCTCCTACTGTGAGAAGCAGGGTTTGATGCTTTCTTTTGTTCCTGTCGACAAACTTACGCTCACTACGGGCGACGATGCGCTTACCGAGTACCACTTCAATACCGGAAAGATCTCGCATCAGTTTTGTAAGAACTGTGGCGTGCAGTGCTTTGGCAAAGCAGATACGGGTGCTGCAATCAACGTACGAACGATTGATGGTATTGCTCTTGAAACCCTCACCAAGGTGCCGTTTGATGGCCGCTCGCGCTAGGTTTGGTAGAATACCAACCTATGCAAGCACAACAACTAGAACAGACTCAGGTTCCTGCGGTTACCTTTAAAACCCGCGTGCGCGATGAATCAGTCGGAGGTGAGAATCCGTTTCGCTGGCAAGACCTCACATCAGACGAAATCTTCAAAGGAAAGAAGGTTGTACTCTTTGCGCTTCCTGGTGCGTTTACGCCGACCTGTTCCTCAACTCATGCGCCAGGCTATGAAGCCAAATACGAAGAGTTCAGGGCTCTTGGAATTGATTCAGTGGTCTGTCTTTCGGTGAACGACGCATTCACCATGTATCAGTGGGCAAAGAACCTCAACGTGTCTAAAGTATTCATGCTTCCTGACGGAAATGGAGACTTTACTAAAGCAATCGGTGCGCTCGTTAAAAAAGAGAACCTTGGATTTGGAGACCGTTCGTGGCGCTACTCGCTGTACGTAGAAGACGGTGTCATTCAGAAGGCCTTTATCGAGCCGGGCTTCTCTGACAACTGCCCTGAAGATCCGTTTGAAGTGTCTGACGCCGACACAATGCTTGCATACCTCAAGACCCGTTGACAGGAAGGGCACCTAGCGCGACCCTAGGGGAGGAAGTAGGGAGGCGCTCATGCCGTATGCACGACGTCGGAGATCGAGTTTTTTGGATTGGCGATTCTTACTCGCGATGGCACTCATTCTTTTTGTGGTGATCGTCGGAGCAATAGATATCGCGTCGATTCAGTACCCTCTGTCTCATTAAAAGATTCGCCGCTCCTCTAGAGGAGCGGCGTTTCTGATTACGAAAGTACAACGTGCCAATCAGAGGTTTCGCGTGGTTTAAATCCAAGCGAGGTACAGAATTTCTGCGCCTCTTTTGATTTAGGAACACTTCCGAGGTTAAGACTCCCATAGTGGCGAGCTTTCCCTGTTTCGATGATGCTGTTCATGAGCGATCTTCCGATACCGCGTCGCCGATATTTCGGAATAACCGCAACATCTTCAACAAGACCACATGTCTCGCGCAGACGGTTCAGCTCAAGTAGCGAAGCCATACCAACAATCTTTGCGCCAACTGCTTCATCAAGCGCAAGAAACAATGTGATATTGCCGCCACAAGAACGAATAAGGCTGCTGACACGTTCGTGCGAGACACTCTTTATCTCAGGAGTGAGTTCCTGAAACAAAGCCTTCAATGGACCCATATCTTCGTATTTGAGATAGGTCACACGCTGCACCACAATCGTTCCATTGATGTGAGGGTACATTCACTCCTCCTCTGTTCTAGAGGCACCCTAGCACCTTGTGACTAGTTCTGCACGAGTTCGAAATCAAGTTCTCGTTCAACGACACGTGCTGCAAGGAGGCGTACGCGTACCCGATCTCCAAGCGCAAACTGCTTTTTGGTGCGTTCGCCCACGAGGCGATAGCGTTTCTGATCGTGAGTGTAATAGTCGTCTCCAATGGTGTTGATGCGTACCATGCCGTCAGCACGAGTCTCATCTAGCTCGACATAGAGGCCGCGATCGGTCACACCTGAAATAACGCCCGTGAACTCTTCCCCAATTCTTCCCATAAGAAATTCCACCTGCTTCATCTTGATGGAATCACGCTCTGCTTCTGCTGCCGCCACTTCACGCTCTGAAGAACGAAGTGCAAGCGCATCAAATTCAGTCATCGCTTTCTCAGGGAGTGATTTACCCGATACGTAGTGCTTCAGCATGCGGTGTACCAGCACGTCTGGATAGCGACGGATAGGAGACGTGAAGTGGGTATAGAACTCAAACGCAAGACCGAAGTGCCCGATGTTTTTTGTCGTATAGATAGCCTTTGCCATCGAGCGAAGCGCTGCGGTCTTAATGAGATACTCCTCAGGAGTACCTTTTGCTTTTGCAAGGAGTGCGTTAAGTGCAGGACCAGTAACACGCCCGTCAGCAGTGGTCGGAAGATCGTACCCCATTACTTTAAGAAACGCAGAGAGATCAACGATACGTTCTGAATCTGGCGCATCGTGCACACGATAAATAGATGGCTTGCCACCATGCTTTTTACCGAGCGTCGACAATTCTTCTGCAACTGCGACGTTTGCAAGAAGCATGAAGTCTTCAATAAGGAGATTGGTTTCTTTTCGCTCCTTAAGGCGAACCGCAATTGGACGACCCTCAGCATCAAGCTCAATCTTTACTTCAGCGGTATCAAACTCCACGGCACCATGCGCGATTCGCTTCGTACGAATCTTTCGTGCTAGGTCTTTGAGGATAGTGAGCTCTGTGAACATCGGTCCCTCTCCTCGGTCGAGCACTTCCTGTGCCTCCTCATACGCAAATCGCTTATCTGAATGGATGAGCGTCTCGCCAAACCATCTACTTTTTACGTTTGCCTCCTTATCAAGCACAAATACCGCACTCATGGAAAGGCGGTCAACATTTGGATTCAACGAACAGAAGTTTGTGGAGAGTACATGCGGAAGCATCGGGATAGTACGATCCACGAGATAGACAGAGGTTGCTCTATTTCGAGCTTCAGCATCAATAGTTGATCCTGGCGTCACAAAGAATGAGACGTCTGCGATATGGACGCCGATCTCTATGTCTCCATTCTCAAGAGGACGTACTGACAATGCGTCGTCAAAGTCTTTTGCATCAACTGGATCGATCGTAAAAGTAGTGATACCGCGGAAGTCACGACGAACACCTTCTGAAGGAACACCGTCCCATACTTTCGCAGACGCTGCTTCCTGTGCAATCAACGCTTCGCCGGTGTCTTCGAGCTTTTTCGCTTCGGCTACAACGCCAGGAGGGAAGTCAGATGAGAATCCTTGTGAGAGCGCGAGAGCGCGCATCTCAACGTCATGCACTCCAGCAAGACCAATTACTTCTTCAACCGTACCCCACGGATACGGCTCACCTTTTTCCCATCCGCCAAACGCAAGAACTACTTTGTTTCCGATGGGGAGGTTGTCTCCTTTGGGAATAAACGGCACATACATTTTCTTCCAGTCAGGAATAAGGAGTGGGCCCTGTTCGTCCTCAATAAGCTTGCCGACAAATTTCTCGCGGCTGCGATGCACGACACGAACAACAGCACCATTTTTTCTCTTAGCTCTCGTACGCGGATCAAAAGAGGTTCCAGTCTCCTTTACTTCAACAATATCGCCAGGGAAGGCGCCGCCAAGTGCCTCGCCCGGAATGAAGAGATCCTCTTCGTTTGCGTCATAGGTAAAGAACCCCTTACCAGTGCGGGTGATGACAATAGGTCCTTCGTAGGTGTCGCCCGTTCGTGCGCTCATTTCTTCCACTCTAGCAGATGAGCGCGTTTGTGCTATCGTCTTTCTTGCCCAGAGCGGGGTGCCTAGCGTCGATAAGCCCTACGGGGTGAAGTCCACAGGTCCCGTGTAACGGCGGCCGTATCTGTAACGGTCCTGTCCTCCTCGGAGGGTATGTGCGCCAGGTTTCCCTGCCCGGGCCTGGCGCACTTTGCTTTTCCTCCGGTTTACTGGTATTCTCCCGCCTACCTCTGTTGCTGATCCGTTTCCAGCGCATCGGCCGAAAGAACGACCCGGCTTTTCGCATGCTTGTCCTCGAGAAGACCTCGGGGCCTAAAGCTGGTACCTATGTTGCTCAGGTCGGTACCTATAACCCTAAGACCAAAGAATTTACTGCTGACGCCGAAGCTATTAAGAGCTGGATGCAGAAGGGCGCACAGCTCTCACCTTCCTTGAACAACCTCCTTATCCGCAAGGGTATTATTGAGGGCAAGAAGAGTGCTGCAGTTGTTAAGCAGAAGAACCTCATCAAGAATGTTGCTAAGAAGGCAGAAGAGGAGGCTGCAGCAAAAGCTGCTGCTGATGCCGCTGCAGCAGCCGCAGCCGCAGCTGAAGTTCCTGCAGAGCCAACCGAGGCTGAAGTTGCCGCTGAGGCAGTAGAAGAGCCAGTTGCTGGTACTCCTGCTGAAGAGGCGCCTGCAGCTGCCTAACTACTAAGCGCTTTGTAGCGCGCGTGCGACACCGTAACGACTGAAACGATATGAACGACACCTACCCAGAAGAAGTATTTCTTGAATACGTTATTAAATCCCTCGTTGACCATCCGGAAGACGTGGCTATTGTGCGTAGCGTTGATAACCTTGGCGTCCTCCTCACGCTCACCGTGCACAAAGATGACATGGGCAAGGTTATTGGTCGCGGTGGCAAGCTTGCGACCCAGGCAATTCGTCCGCTGCTTTCTGCAGTGGGTATGAAGCACAATGCGCGCGTGTCGCTCAAGATTAATGAGCCAGTAGGAGGAAAGCGCGAACAGGAATTTAAGAGTCTCGAACAGGTGGTCGACGAGCTTAGTGCATAATACTTAGTATGAACACACACAAAGGATTCGGGCTTATAGCAGCCCTCTTGGTGGTAGCCGGGCTTCTTGTTGTTGGTGGGGGTGCATATGTAGCACTTTCCTCAAAAACCTTTGGAGAAGCAGGAGACCAGCATGAGCAAGAAGCGGATGCAGTAGCTGAAAAAAAGGAAAAGGGTAGTGAAGTGGACGCATCAACGACTATTTCTTGGAAGCTAACACCTCTTGCCGAGCGTGATCACATTCCCTATACCAAAGTCGAAGTAGTTGTTGATGGCACTTTGTATACAGTTGGCGACTATCAGGGAAGCTGTAGCGAGCTAGGTGCATCAGGCGGCGTGGATGGCAAAGGACTTCTTGCCGGAGAGCTTTCTGCAGTGCAGTGCTGGTTTGCAGGAGGAGGAGATGAAATTGGTGTCTTTGCACATGAGGATGGCGGATACCAGATTCTTGTGGGCGCCCTTGAAGAATCTATCGAAGGAAGTGCTGGGTTTCGTGGCGACTTCTCACTCAACGCCGACATCCTACCCTAATGCTACGCTTCCACCTCATTACGCTCTTTCCTGAAGCTTGCGAGGCGTATCTTTCCGTATCTATTCTTGGACGCGCACGCAAGAACAAGAAGATTTCAGTCGGGTACCAGTCTCCAAGAGACTTTGTTGATAACCGCTGGGGGAAGGTAGATGAGCGCCCGTACGGTGGAGGTCCTGGCATGGTGATGACCGCGCTTCCGGTAGTGCGCGCTGCAAAGAAAGCTATCGGAAGAAAGAAGGGGAAAGTAGCGTTTGTCTGGTTCTCGCCGGGAGCTCCTGCATTTACGAACAAGGAAGCAGATAAGCTCGCGTCGTTTGATGACATTGTGCTTGTCTGTGGTCGCTACGAAGGTATCGATGAGCGTGCTGCAAAAATACTTAAGACCATGGGGACTCTCAAACGGTATTCAGTAGGGCAAGCAACCCTTACCGGAGCTGAGGTACCGGCGCTTGCCATCGTTGATGCGGTCACAAGGAGACTGCCTGGTGTTCTTGGAAAAGATGAGTCAGTAGAAGAGCGGCGTATCGCTAGTAGCGAGGTCTATACACGACCAGAGACTATTTTGTTTAATACTAAAAAGTATTCAGTACCTAAAGTGCTTAAGACGGGTGATCACAAAAAAATAGATACGTGGAAGGCGGGGAAGTAACATACTTGACAAAGTGTGTTATAAGGTGTAAGATTATATACGGAATAGTAGCAATAAAGAATAAATCCATGAAGCAAGCAGCAAACTTTTTCGGCCTTCTCATCTGCGGCGGGTTATTTGGCTCGGGCTTTACCGCCTCGATGCTGAACGCGCCGTCAGAAGTCGTCGCTTACCCGACGCTCGCTGGGATTGTCGTCCTCTCGTTGGTGCTCGTCACCATGACGAGATAATGAAAAAGTAGCACTCAGCCGGTTCCCCATGGGAGCCGGCTGATCCATTTTCCTATCCCCAAGAACGCTTGACGGGTATGAGCAGGCGCGTATACTTCCCATACCAGAACAGATTGAGTGGTGGCGGCACTCTGGTGGGCGAAGAAGAATACAAATACTAGCGTCCCGGGAAACCGGAACGCGGCTCGTCGTGCACGAGCCCTTTAGGCGTTTCACCTTTATTACATTCACCTCGCATACCGCATGAAGACGAACAAGGCCCTCCCGCAGAAGACCTTCGGTGCGTACCAGAAGCCTCGGGTAGAGTTCCCGGACCTGGTAGCTCACCAGCGCGACTCGTTTGATTGGCTCCTCAAGGAGGGGCTTGCAGAACTCTTTAAAGAGTTCTCTCCTATTCCAGACTATTCAGGTAAGAAGTTCGAGCTTCGTTTCGATGGCTTCGAGCTTGGCGAACCTAAGTGCGATATTGATTTTGCACGTGAGAACATGCGTGCCTACGAAGTTCCGGTGAAAGCTTCGGTCACGCTCCTTAATAAAACGCTTGGTACTGAGAAGAAGCAGGACATCTTCCTTGCTGATCTCCCTATGATGACACCCCACGGTTCTTTTATCGTGTCGGGTGTTGAACGCGTTATCGTCCCACAGCTCGCTCGCTCATTCGGTGCCTTCTTTATTTCAGAAGACATCAAGGGTAAGCAGTTCTTCGGTGCGAAGATCATTCCTGCACGCGGTGTATGGATTGAGATCGACTCTGAAGCTGATGGTGCAATCTTTGTGAAGATTGACCGCAAGCGTAAGTTCCCAATCACAAACCTCCTTACGGTCTTTGGTGGCGGTTCCTACGAGGATCTTGCAAAGCACTTCAAGGGTAACGAGCAAGCACTTGCAGCGCTTGCTGCAACTCGTGCGCACGACACTACTGAGTCACTTGAGGATGCCTATGTTGAGATTCACCGCCGTATGCGCGATGGAGATCTTGCAACGGCAGACAACGCAAAGAGCTACGTCAATCAGCTCTTTGCTCCTGAACGCTATGACCTCTCCAAGGTTGGGCGTCACCGCTTGAACGCTCGCTTCAACCTTCCAACTGATGCGAAGGCACTTAAGGAGCGTGCGCTTACGTTTGCGGACCTTGTACGCATCGTTGGCGAAATCGCAACACTTAACGCAACACCAAACGCAGTACCAGACGATATTGATCACCTCGGCGTCCGCCGTGCTCGTTTCGTTGGTGAACTTCTCCAGGCACGTATGCGTGTGTGTATGTCACGCATGAAGCGCAACATCCAGG
>CAYXXJ010000001.1:1360-2329 GCA_964469095.1 uncultured Candidatus Saccharibacteria bacterium | reverse complement strand
CGCATGTCGACGATTGAAAGCGAGACCTCGCTCCCTATGGCGTTTGTAAACCCACGCCCACTACAGGCGTCGATTCGCGAATTCTTCACAGCAAACCAGCTCTCGCAGTTCATGGATCAGCAGAACATTCTTGCTGAACTTGAGGTACTCCGCACGCTCTCCGCACTTGGTCCGGGTGGTCTTACGCGTGAGCGCGCAGGCTTTGAAGTGCGCGACGTGCATCCTTCGCACTATGGACGTCTGTGTCCGGTGCACACTCCTGAAGGTCAGAACATTGGTCTCATCCTTCGTATGGCGCTTCACGCCCGCACGAACGAGTTTGGTGTTATTGAAACGCCGTACGCAAAAGTGAAGGGAGGTGTCGTGACTGACGAAACCGTCTACCTAAATGCTCTTGAAGAAGAGAGTGAGACTATCGTGCACGCTGCTATCCCTGTTGATGAGAAGGGAAAGATTGTTGCTGAAACGGTAGAGGCCCGTCGCGGCGGTGAACCAATCATCGTCTCTCGCGATGAGGTAACACTCATGGACGCATCGACCTATCAGATGTTCTCAGCGGCAACCGCTATGATTCCGTTCGTCGATCATGACGACGCGAACCGCGCACTCATGGGTTCAAACATGCAGAAGCAGGCAACCCCAGTTCTTATTCCTGAGGCACCGCTCGTGTCTACTGGTATTGAGGAACACGCTGCAAAGAACACAGGCCGCCTTGTCCTTGCTGAAGAAGCCGGAGACGTCACCTATGTAGATGCTAAGAAGATTGTGGTCACGAACAAAGACAACAAGAAGAAGGAGTACAAGCTCCAGGGTCTTACGCAGACCAACCAAAACTCAGCACAGCGCCAGCGTCCTTCAGTTGCTGTTGGCGACAAGGTGAAGAAAGGTCAGGTACTTGCCGATGCTTCTTCGTCTGCTGGTGGCCAGATGGCACTTGGACAGAACGTACGCGTTGCCTTCATGAGTTGG
>CAYXXJ010000001.1:0-1350 GCA_964469095.1 uncultured Candidatus Saccharibacteria bacterium | reverse complement strand
GTCTCTGAGCGCCTCGTGCAGGAATCTAAGTTCACTACGATTCACATCGAAGACTTTGAGTGTGCGGTACGTGACACCAAGCTTGGTGCTGAAGTAACAACACACGACATTCCAAACGTCGGTGAACTTCGCCTCAAGAACCTCGACGAAGACGGTGTAATCCGCATTGGTGCGGAAGTTCGTCCGGGAGACATTCTTGTTGGTAAGGTGACTCCTAAGGGCGAGACCCAGCTGACTCCTGAAGAACGCCTCCTTCGTTCGATCTTTGGTGACAAAGCGAAGGACGTGAAAGACACCTCGCTTCGCATGGAAGGCGGAAAGCGTGGACGCGTCGTCGGTGGAAAGGTGTTCTCTCGCGAGCTGGGTGACCAGCTTGAGAGCGGCATCATCAAGAAGATTGTCGTCACCGTTGCTCAGGTACGAAACGTATCAGTAGGTGACAAGCTTGCAGGACGCCACGGTAACAAGGGTGTTATCTCTCGCGTGCTTCCAGCTGAAGATATGCCGTACGACAAGGATGGTAATCCAGTCGACATCATTCTCACTCCACTTGGCGTTCCATCTCGTATGAACCTTGGACAGATTCTCGAGATGCACCTTGGTCTTGCAGCAAACTCACTTGGGTATCAGGCAGTCGTACCTCCATTTGCTGGAGCAACTGCAGAAGAGATTCAGAAGGAGCTTGTCGCAGCTGGCTTTGATAAGTCAGGCAAGATGCAGCTCTTCGACGGCAGAACAGGCGAAGCACTCGCACAGCCAGTATCTGTCGGTTACATGTACATCTTGAAGCTACACCACATGGTGGAAGATAAGATCCACATGCGTTCGATTGGTCCGTACAGTCTCATCACGCAGCAGCCTCTTGGCGGTAAGGCACAGAACGGTGGTCAGCGCTTCGGAGAAATGGAAGTGTGGGCACTGCTTGGCTACGGCTCTGCATACACGCTTCGCGAAATGCTCACCATCAAGTCTGACGACATCCAGGGTCGTTCAGCTACCTTCGATGCGATTGTGAAGGGAGATCCAGTGGTCCATTCAGGCACCCCTGCGTCCTTCTCAGTACTTACTAACCAGATTCGCGGTCTCGCACTCGATATCGAACCTATGTTCGATGTGGGCGAAGACACCATCTAATCCTCTCGAACATGCCTACTCCACGAAACGATTCCGGGAAGCGCTCTCCAATGGGAGGTCGTCGTCCTATGGGCCCTCGCCAGGATTGGAACTCACTCCGCCTTTCGCTTGCCTCTCCTGGGCGCATTCTTGAATGGTCACGAGGTGAGATTACGAGGCCTGAAACAATTAACTGCCGCACCCAGCGCTCTGAAAAGCCGGGTCTTTTCGATGAGA